>CAYSJG010000076.1:0-8556 GCA_964431295.1 uncultured Sangeribacter sp.
TCATGTTGTCGATGTCGGCGACGTTCCATGCGCTGACGATGATGCGTCTGGAGTCGGGATTTTCTTTGATAGTCCTGACGGCTTGCGTGATCTGGTCGATGAATCCTCCGTTGTAGTCGGGCCATGATCTCCATTGGAATCCGTAGATGTGTCCGAGTGAGCCGTCGGGGTCGGCCCATTCGTTCCAGATTCTCACACCATGGTCCTGGAGATATCGTACGTTGGTGTCTCCGGCAAGAAACCAAAGCAGCTCATATATGATGCTCTTGAGATGGAGCTTTTTAGTGGTGAGGAGCGGGAAGCCTTCTGCGAGGTCGAATCGCATCTGATATCCGAAGGTGGATATGGTGCCTGTGCCTGTGCGGTCGGTCTTTTTATGTCCTTGCTTTAGTATATGCTTTAATAGGTCTTGATATTGTCTCATAGTCTTTTATTTATCTTGCTTCTGGCTTGCTTCTTGCTTCTGGCTTGCTTCGCTCGCGATAGGCTATTCAGCTCTTCGCGCTGAATACTGAACCATGCTTACGCAGCACACTTTGGCCATCGGCTTCGCCTCGGCCCTCTTCTCCTCCTCTTCTTCCTTTTTCTCTTCTCTTCTCTCCTCTCTCTTCACTCTTCTCTTCCTCTCTTCTCCCTTCTTCTCTCCTTTCTTCTCTCCCTTCTTCTCTTGGCTTTTTAGGGCTTTGGGGTCATCATTAGGGGGGTCTGCCTTCGGTTGCGGTGGCGCTGTAGTCTTATGGCGTCGTTGGGGCAGGCTTTCAGGCAGTCGAAGCATCTTAGGCATCTGGCGTTGTCTACTTGTCTGGTCTTCACTTGTATGCATCCGGCCTGGCATATTTCTTCGCATTTCATGCAGTTGATGCATTTGTCGGGGTCGATGTCGATGTGATATAGTGAGAATTGACTTACGGCTCCGAGTGCTGTGCCAATGGGGCAGATGTCGGTGCAGTATATTCTGCCGCTGATCAATGTCCATATCATTAGTCCTGCGAAGGAGACGATGCCGGATGCGATGCCTATGAGTAGAGCAATGGAGGTGTCGGCGAGGAATTTCGGTGTGTGAGGGGAGTTGATGGTGATGGTGCCCCAGGTGTCGGCGGCGTTTTCCGGTCTTATGGCTGCAGTGGCGGATGCGAGGATGTTCCAGGGCTCGAGTATCCAAGCGGCGGCGGTGATGCCGATGACAATGCATGCGATGTATGCAATGAAAATGGTCCATCCAATGCCGGCGGAGGGCCGGAAGGAGAATTTTTTTCTCCTCAGCGGTATGATGAGTGTCATGGCGGCTCCGATGGGGCAGACAGTGGAGCAGTATATGCGTCCGCAGATGAGGGAGAGGATGAGCCAGAAGGCGGTAGCCCCGGCCGTAGTGGCCAGGGCTGAAGGTATGATCTGAGTCTTGATGGAGATGAAAGTCCAAGCGCCGGCACGCGGGCCAATGATGAGGAGAGCCAGCGTGGCCACGAGGAAGATGGTGGCGAGTATGATGCGGATGGTCTTGAGTCTTGACATCAGCGTTTGCGGTTCTGCTTCTGCTGCTGCTTAAGCATTTCCTGCTGCTGTCGCTGCATCTCTTCGAGTCTTGCCATGAAGCCGGATTTTTTTCTTGGTTTCTTTTCAGCGGCAGCCATAGCGCGTCTTACGTCCTCCTCCTTTACGAAGTATCTGAAGGCGTAAGTCTGCATGATGGTGATGAGGAGCGAGAGGAAATAGTAGAGGCTGAGTCCGGAAGCGTAGTTATTGAAGAAGATCATGAAGAAGACGGGCATGAGATACATCATCCACTTCATGCCGGGCATCTGTCCGGGGGAGTTCTGCATGTTGATGTAGGTGTAGACGATGTTGGTGACAGTCATCAGCAGGCAGAAGAGTGAGATATGATTGCCGAAGTATGGTGTGATAAGCGGTATGTATGCGCTCCATGACACAATGGCGTCCGGCGCGGAGAGGTCGTGGGCCCAGAGGAAGGGCTCTCCACGGAGCTCTATCGCGCTGGGGAAGAAGGTGAACATGGCGAAGAGTATGGGCATCTGCAGGAGCATGGGGAGACAGCCTGACATGGGGCTGGCTCCGGCTTTGCTGTAAAGCGCCATAGTCTTCTGATTGCGCAGCATAGCGTTGTCGTTGCCGGGATATTTCTCGTTGATGGCCTTGATATCCGGTGCGAGTATGCGCATTTTGGCCTGACTCTTGTAGCTCTTATATGTGAGCGGGAAGAGTACGAGCTTGATGAAGATGGTAAGCAGCAGGATGATAATGCCATAGTTGGCGATGAATTTGCCGAGGAAGCTGAATACAGGTATGACGACTCCGACGTTGATCCATCTGAAGAGTGCCCATCCGAGGGGTATGAGCTTGGTGAGATCGAGGTCTTCTCCGGCAATGATATTGTCCTCTACGTGTGAAAGGAGGGGATAGAGATTAGGTCCTATGTAGAGGCTGAACTGTGCGGGTGTCTGTGTGTTCCAGTCGTAGTCGTTGACCTGAGCGGTGGCGGCGACCTCCTTGAGGTAGTCGTTGTTTTTCTCAATTTTGGATGAGAAATCGGCGGTGTTGAAGTTTTTGTGGGATACGAGTACCGAGGAGAAGAACTGGTTTTTGAATCCGATCCACTGCACCTTGGCCTGTCTCTCCTCAGCGTCGTCCTTGCTTTCGGAGAGTTTCTCTACTGATCCTCCGGCGAATTTGTAGTAAATGCCGGAATTTCTCTCTTCAAACATGCGTCCCATCTCCTGACGGCGAATGCGCTGGTTCCAGTCGACGCCGAGTATTCTGTTGTTGCTCTGAGCGATGGAGGCCATGTTTTTCTGCACGATTTTGATGCCGAGGAGATAAGAGTCTCCCTTGGGGAGAGTGTATTCGATGCCCCAGTAGGCCTCCGGCGTGAGATTGAGTGTCATGAGGACCGTGGAGTCGTTGGGCATGGAGGAGTTGAAGTAGAGTTCGCGTGTGTCGACAGGCTGCGGCAGGGGGAGCTGAAATCCGAGCGAGCCGTTTGAGCGGTCGAAAATCACGACCTTATGCTTGACTTTCTTGCTTTCGTCGCCTGAATATTCGGAGTCGTATTTTTTGAGTTCCGCTCTGGTGACGGTGCCGCTTTTGGAATTGAGCGTAAGCTTGATTACGTCATTTTCGAGTGTTGTCTCAGTGTCATTGCCGGCGAGGAACTGTGAGAATTTGCCGTAGCGGCCCATGGTGTTGGAGGCGTTGCGTACAGCATCGACGGCTGCTCTCTGCTGCTGCACGGTCATTTTGGAGAGGTCGGCGGCTACGATGTCGCTCCATTGGAGCGGGAGTCCGTTGACAGTGACTGTGCCCCAGACGGAGTCTCCGGCGACATGCAGGTCTATGTCTCCCTGCTTGAGGGAGGCTACTTTGAGTCCGTTGTCGGCAACGGAAGTTTCGCAGTTGAGACGGATGTTGTCGATGAGCCATTGAGTCTCGTTGGCGGTGAGGGAATCAGTCTCGTTGGCGGTCTGCGCGATGTTGTCCACCTGCTCATTGTTGTCGGCGGATGTGTCGTAGGTGTTCTCTTTCTTTGGAGAGAACCACATAAAGGCGAAAAATACGAGGGCCATCAGCAGAAGGCCGTAGATGGTGTTTTTGTCCATGTGTCAGAAGTCTTTTCTTCTCCTGTGAAATTTCACTTATTGTCTTCATCGTAAGCGATGGCGGCGCTGACGAATGATAGGAATAGCGGATTGGGATTTAGTACGGTGCTTGAATATTCGGGATGATATTGTGTGCCGACAAACCATCTGAGGTTTGGCAGCTCGATGACTTCAACGAGTCCGGTATGTGGATTTTCTCCGACGCAGCGCATGCCGGCCTCTTCGAATCTGTGTCTGTATGAGCTGTTGAATTCGAATCTGTGTCTGTGTCGCTCCTTGATGTCGGTGGTGCCGTAAGCCTTGGCGGCGAGCGAGTCGGGGAGGAGTGTGCAGTCGTAAGCTCCGAGTCTCATAGTGCCTCCGAGCGAGGAGATGCTTTTCTGCTCCTCCATGAGGTCGATGACATTGTCGGGTGTCTTCGGGTTGATTTCCGTGGAGTTTGCTTCGTGGAGTCCGAGGACATTGCGGGCGTATTCTATGACCATGCACTGCATGCCGAGGCAGATGCCGAATGTGGGAATGTCGTGGTCGCGACACCATTTGATGGCGACAAATTTCCCCTCAATCCCTCTCTGTCCGAATCCCGGTGCGATGATGACGCCGTCGAGGTCCTTGAGCTGCTCGTCGACGTTGGAGTCGGTGAGCTTTTCGGAGTGTATGTATCTGAGGTCGAGCTTATGGTCGAGATATGTGGCGGCCTGAAGGAGGGACTCGTTGATGGATTTGTATGCGTCCTGGAGCTCTACATATTTGCCCACGAGTCCGATGTGTACGATCTTTTCCGCGGAGTATAGCTTGCTGAGGAAGGTGTTCCAGGCGGAGAGGTCCGGTTCGCCGTGGAAGGGGACATCCATTTTCTGTAGCACAATCTCGTCGAGCTTCTGCTTGTGCATCATGAGGGGGACCTCATAGATGGTGGGGACGTCGAGGCTCTGCGTGACGGCTTCGGGCTGTACGTTGCAGAATTGTGCGACCTTGCGGAGCATGCTCGGTGGGATCTCTTTTTCAGTGCGGAGCACGAGTACATCGGGCTGTATGCCGACTTGCTGCAGCATCTTGACGCTGTGCTGTGTGGGCTTGGTCTTGAGTTCTTTGGCAGCCTTGAGGTAAGGTACGTAGGTGAGGTGTATGCTGAGGGCGTTTCGTCCGAGCTCCCATTTGAGCTGTCTGACAGCCTCGAGGAAAGGAGTGGACTCGATGTCGCCGACGGTGCCTCCGATTTCGGTGATGACGAAGTCGTATTCTCCGGTGTTGCCGAGTCTCTTGACGTTGCGTTTGATTTCGTCGGTGATGTGTGGGATTATCTGTACGGTCTTGCCGAGATAGTCACCTTTGCGCTCCTTGTCGATGACACTCTGGTAGATTCGTCCTGTAGTGACGTTGTTGGCCCGTGTGGTCTGAATGTTGGTGAATCTTTCGTAGTGTCCGAGCTCGAGGTCGGCTTCATGTCCGTCCACAGTGACGTAGCACTCACCGTGTTCGTAGGGGTTGAGTGTGCCTGGGTCGATGTTGATGTAAGGGTCAAACTTCTGTATTGTGACCTTGAATCCTCTTGAGAGTAGCAGTCTGGCAAGTGAAGAGGCGATGATGCCTTTGCCGAGTGATGATACCACTCCTCCGGTGACGAATATATACTTGGTATCCACGGGCTAAAATTTTAAATTATTGTCCGGGCTACAAATTTAGCAAATATTTTGGAAATATTGGATAGATATGCAATAAAAGGAGGAGCGGGGGCTTGGGATCGGGCGAGCTCGCCCGATAACTGAACTATGCCGGGACTTCGGCTGCTCTCTTTGCTTCTTATATTGTCCGGCGGCGGATTTTGGCGGCTGTCTGTATGGGTGTGCTTCCTTTTTTTGCCTCTATCGCCGGGTCGATGGGCGCTCCGAATGTTATGTGGAATTTCTTGCCTCTGCATTTCACGAGCTCGGATGGTAGTAGAGCCTGCTCGATATTGATTTTCAGTCCGATTTTTTTTCTGAGTCTTGCCATGCGGTAGAATGTCATGGTGTTGAGCGCTTCGAATCTTATGGGGATGATGCGGCGGTTGAATTCGAGTGCTTTGGCGACGAATGCCTTATGCCATTCGAGGTCGGCGATGGTGCCGTCATCGTGGAGTCTGGATACGAGTCCGGCGGGGAAATAGACCATGTGTCGTCCTTGTCGGAATGCCTCGTTGATATTTTCTGCGGCGGCGCGCTGCTGCCGGCCATATTTATTGACCGGGAGGAATACATCGCGGAGCGGTGCTACGTTCATGAGCATATCGTTGACGAGGACGGCGATGTTTCTGTCTCCGAATTTCTCTCCGAGTACTGCTACGAGTGCGATGCCGTCGAGTCCTCCGAGAGGGTGGTTGGAGGCGAATACGAGCGGTTCGTCGTCAGGGAGATCTTCGAGTCCGCAGATGTGTAGTGTGATGTCGAGGTGGCGGAGTATGGCGCGTGCGAATAGTGAGCCCCTCTCAGGATATGCGTATCTGAGCATATCGTTGAGTTCGCGCTGGCGTATGACGCGTTCGAGCGCATGTAGGAGAAAGGAGGGTATGAGTCTCCCTTTCCATCCCTTGACCCTTCCGCGGATAATAGCGGAGAGGTCGATGACTTGCAGCGGTTCGGAAGTATGGTCTATATTGTTTTGCTCTTGCGGCTTATCCATTGACAGAGTCTTCTTCGTCCCAGAATTCATCGTTCCATTCCTCATCAGTGAGCGGAGTGTAGTCTTCCTCGTTATCTTCTTGCTCGAAGATGAAATTATCCTCCTCTTCGTCGCGGTGCCGGATGTCGAGCGGCCGGTGAGTGATGGTCTGCGGTACGGTGTTCTCCTCGCTGTTGATTTCTCTCCAGAGGAGATCCTTGAGTTCGGTGAGTCCTTGTCCGGTGACAGCGCTGATGAAGACAGTAGGGAGGTCGTCCGGCAACTCTTTGGCTATCTCTTCGCGGAGTTCATCATCAAGCATATCGGACTTGGAAACGGCGAGTACTCTGCTCTTGTCGATGAGTTCGGGATTGAATTCGCGCAGTTCACCGAGGAGTATTTCGTAGTCACGGCGTATATCTTCCGAGTCAGCCGGTACGAGAAATAGGAGCACGGCGTTGCGCTCGATGTGTCTCAGGAATCTGAGTCCGAGTCCTTTCCCTTCTGATGCGCCCTCGATGATACCCGGTATGTCAGCCATGACGAAAGATTTGCCGTCGCGGTATGAGACGATGCCGAGCTGTGGCTCCATGGTAGTGAAGGGGTAGTCGGCGATTTTGGGTTTGGCGGCGGAGAGAGAGCTGAGTAGCGTGGACTTGCCGGCGTTGGGGAATCCTACCAGTCCGACATCTCCAATGAGCTTGAGCTCGAGTACGATGGCTTTTTCTATAGCCGGTTGTCCCGGCTGCGCGTATCTTGGGGCGCGGTTGGTGGAGGTGGCGAAATGCCAGTTGCCGAGTCCTCCTTTGCCTCCTCTGAGCAGTCTGATTTCCTGATTGTCCTCCGTGACCTCGCAGAGGAATTCTCCGGTGTCGGCGTCAAAAACGGCCGTACCTACCGGTACTTCAATGATACGGTCCTCTCCGTCCTTGCCGAAAGATCGTCCGGCTCCTCCGGCCTCCCCGTCGGTGGCGAAGATATGTCTGGTGTATCTGAGTGGCAGAAGCGTCCACATATTGCGGTTGCCGCGCAGGATGATATGTCCTCCACGTCCTCCGTCACCGCCGTCGGGTCCGCCTTTCGGGACATATTTGGCGCGATGGAAATGTCGTGAGCCGGCGCCGCCTTTACCGCTGCGGCACAGTATTTTAACGTAGTCAATGAAGTTTGAATCAGCCATAACGATGAGATGTTAAAAAGATGGG
Organism: uncultured Sangeribacter sp.; assembly: GCA_964431295.1. Classification (GTDB taxonomy): domain Bacteria; phylum Bacteroidota; class Bacteroidia; order Bacteroidales; family Muribaculaceae; genus Lepagella. The sequence continues at coordinate 7,457 of CAYSJG010000076.1, forward strand.
GGTGTGGTGGGGGGGGTGTTTTACCATTCGGCCCATTTGCATGCAGCGCGGTAATCGTCGGGTGAACCAATGTCGATCCATCGGCCGTCGATGGGGAAGTATCTGACAGTCTGACCTTGCTGTATGAGCCGGAGTATAAGATCGGGCGCATCGAGATATTCATCCCGGGGGATGTCGAGCGCCACATCACGCCTCATCATATATACGCCTGCGTTGGCATAATAGTTGTAGGTGGGTTTTTCGGAGAGTCCGGTGACACGCCTGCCGTCGGTCTCGATGATGGCGAATGGTACGGATACGGGATATGGTATGGCCGCCATGGTGAGAGCCGCGTTGTGCCGGATATGTGCGAGCCACATCTGCTCGAAATCGAGAGTGGTGAGGAGGTCGGAGTTCATGACGAGGACCGTATCGTGGACGAGCCCGTTGCATAGCGCGAGGCTACCCATGGTGCCGAGTCTTCGCGGCTCCTCCACGCAGTGTACGCGTCCGTGGAATCTTGGGTCTTTGAAATGCTCTATAATCTGCTCCTTGAGGTAATTGACCGTGACGTAGATGTTGTCGATGCCGCAGGCGAGGAGTTCGTCGACATTATGGTCGATGATGGGTTTAGGTCCTACGGGCAGAAGCGGTTTGGGGGTGTCGAGAGTAAGTGGTCGGAGTCTCTCTCCTCTGCCTCCGGCCATAAGCACGGCATCAATGGGGAGTGCGGTCTTGATGGCGTGGAGGTCGAGGAGGTCGGTGATTCTGTCAGCGTCGAGTACGGGGAGGAGTGAGATGCCCTTCTTGCGTGCTTCGGCGATGCAGTTGTATCTTGGCGCTCCTGCCGGGAGGGCCATGCAGTCTCTTCTGCAAGCGAGCTCTACCGGGTCAGTGAGCTGTACTCCGGCGATGATGGCACGCCGGAGGTCTCCGTCGGTGAGGGAGCCGACGAGTCGGTCGCTCTCCCGAGTGACGAAGAGAGTCATATTTCGTCCCGAGAAATCGTTGAGTCTGCGGAAGGCGTCCGTCAGCGGCCGGCGGGCGTCAATGAGATGGAGTCTGATATTCTCTTGAGTCATAGCGGGTGAATAAAGGCTATTAATCAGTCATCGGGATAC
>CAYSJG010000077.1:0-8511 GCA_964431295.1 uncultured Sangeribacter sp.
TGCATCAAAAATCGGTCGCCCCTGCGTTAACATTTTTTGTGAGATGGGGTCTAAATACTTAATTTTCTAAAACCAGTTATGAGAAAGCTCGTTTTAATGACCGCTCTGATGCTTTCATCAGCTTTTGCCGGCGCTGATGCATTCGCCTCGGAGACGATCTATTTCGACAATTCTGTCAGCAACTATTCCTCAGTCAACATCTTTTACTGGGAAGCGGGACTTGAATGGCCCGGAGTGTCCATGACGCAGGTGGATGAACATATATGGTCATATACCTTCTCCACGGATGCCTCCGCTCTCAAAGGTGTCATATTCTGTAATGCAGATGGCTCCATGCAGTCCGCCGACTATAAGGACGGTGTCACCGACGGTCACCTCTACGTATTGGCCTCAAGCGCCAACAAGAGCCAGGTCAAGGATATGGGACTCTACGACATCTCCGTGACACGCCCCAAAGTCACAATCACTCCTGCCGGAGGACGCTTCACTGACTCGCAGCTCGTCACCATTAATGTGGAGCCCGCAGGCACTCCCCTCTTCTATACCCTCGACGGCAGCGCACCGACTGCCGCCTCCAGCAAGTATAGCGCGCCCTTCACCGTCTATGACACCACTACCGTGAAAGCAATCGCCATAGACGCCGATGGCAATGAAAGCCGCGTCGCAGAAGCTAAATTCAGCAAAATCGCTCAGATTGTCCCCGGAGATACCAAGAATCTTATCACTGATTATTATAAAGTCAATCCTGACGAACGCCGCGGCACCAACCGCACCGTCAGCATGAGCTTCAGCGATCAGAAATCATCCACCGCACTCTCCAACTGGACCGAAGATGACCTCATAGCACAGGGTGTGGCACGCGATGTCGCACAGACATTCAAGGGACACCACGAGCGACCCATCGTGGACTCTTATTCCATCTATGCCGCTTACGATAAGGACAATCTCTATCTCGGTGTGCAGTTTGTATATCTCATATGGGACCTCTACGGAGAAGGCAAGCAGCCCGGAGAGTCCAAGCCTTATAATATGGACGGACACATGTTCTGGGCATTCGACCTCGACCCGCAGGCCTCCTTCGACGGACTCATCGACGGCAAAGGACCTATCTGGAATGAAAATGCACAGGGTGCCAAATTTGAAAACGGTGTCGATGCCATACTCATGTGTTCCACCAAGCCCGGTGTTGGTGTCCCCGGATTGTTTATTCCCACTCCCGACGGGCACGCCAGCTACTCCGCCGCTTACTGCAAGAGCCTCCCCCAGAACTTCTACGGATATGCCGACGGACTGCTTCCCTCTATCGAACACATCTGGGGTCTGGAATCGCTCGACGCTGAGCCTGAAGACCTGCTCGGCAACGATGCCTTCGCTGACCTCCGTGGCGAAATCGATGACACCGCACATACATTCTATGAATTTAAAATACCACTTTCTACACTCGGAGTCACCGAGAGCGACATCAAAAACTACGGCATAGGCGTGATGTATGTGGACAAATACGGCACCAGCCCCGTAGGCGGCACTCCTTACGACCCCTCATATTTCGATAATGTCAAGGACTCTTATTCCCTCGACAAAAGCAGCTCCAAGGAGAAGGAGGACGAGGATGTGATCACCTATGCCCCCGCACGTGTCGGAGGATCTCTCTTCACCACCGGCGTGCAGACCATGCAGACATCACAGGATGCCGAGACCGAATATTTCACACTCGACGGCATTCGGGTCAAAGCTCCCTCTAAAGGACTTTACATACAGCGTCGTGGCTCCGAAACACGTAAAATCATGCTGAAATAATCGGATCAACTGCGAAAAACTGCAAAAAAACGATGAAAATATCATATTTTATCGATTTTTTTCGGAAAAGTTTGGTGGAATAAAAAAAAGTCCATAACTTTGCAGTCGCAAAAATGCGCGACGCGCAGTTGCATAGTGGCCCATTCGTCTATCGGTTAGGACGAGAGATTTTCATTCTCTAAAGAGCAGTTCGACTCTGCTATGGGCTACCAATTTAAAGCACAACAACAATGGCAAATCATAAATCATCCCTCAAAAGAATCCGCCAGACTGAGAAGCGGAGGATTGAAAACCGTTATTGGGCCAAGACTGCTCGTAATGCCGTCCGCAACATCCGCAAGATGACTGACAAGGCTGAAGCTCTCGCCGCCTATAACAAAGTATCAGCGCTCCTGCAGCGTCTCGGACGTAAGAATGTGATTTCTCCCAACAAGGCCGGCAACCTTTGCTCCGGACTTATGCATCACATCAACAGCCTCTAAGAAGCTCTAAAGCCATAGCAACTTTTAACGGACCGTCACTTTCTAAGCGACGGCCCGTATTTTTTTCGCAAACCTACCTCACCCGCTCCACTCTCTTCCCTCGACTCCCAAGCAATACAGGAAAATATCGTTTGGACAGTTGCGTAAGAGGATAAAACAGCAGCAGCACTATTATCGATATCAGATAATACAGATAATTCAGGTCATAATCAAACAGATTGCGGATCAGCATGAAGTGAAGGCCCACTGCAAGGATGCTCCCGTCCGCAAGGGTTACGACCAGCCGACGGCAATGCTCATCGACAAGTTTTGAGAAGCAGAACACACACCCTGTACCCGCCACACTCCCGGCTAAAAACAGCACCAGAGAGCTTGCGTATTGATTCTGAAACATCCAGGGCGCACCATTGAATTTCTTGCACACGTACACTATTGCCAGACATACTGCGAATATTCCTATAAGATATTTCGGAGCTATCTCACCTTTGAGAGTGGATTCATATCTTCTCAGCCACTGACCTATCAGATATACCGGATAGCAGATTAGAGTGTTGACTAATGCGTTGGCCCACGATAAGCCCGCATGATTGTATGCTATCAGCAGACACAGATCTGCCGCCAGGACTATGGGTATGAATCTCTTCGGTGTATACCGGTCTATAAGTTTGATGACTATAAGAGTGTAGATAAACCAGCAGGCGCCCAGAGAGGGTTGAAAGCCCCAGAAGATTCCCGCAAATTCATATAATGCCGTCGACGCAGCTGTCTTTCCCGGCAGTATCTCCTCCGGATATAACAGGCAATTTACCGCAATATTGATCACACTGAGTATGACCATCGGGACAGCAAGATTGCGTACGATTGTTTTGAAAAATGCTTTGTCGCTCTGAGGGTGAGACAGAAACCCCGACAGTATCAGAAAAATCTGTACAGAAAATACATAAATCGCATCATAATGAGGAGGCATGAAATGACCGGCTATGATAAGGTAGATGCCGATTACCTTCATCCAGTCTATCCAATATATTCTTTCCCGCATATTTACATATTTAATAGTTTGCACCTCTCCCCGAAATTATTCCAGCAATATGCCGCGCAGCGACAGATTGACTTCGGACGAGGGTCCGCAGGGCACTGTCAGCTCCACAAAGTCGAGAGCATCAAGATCAAGAGTGCCCTTTGTGCCAGGAGCAGGGACCCATTCGCGCGGCAGGAAAGTGGGATAGGGCGCCGGGATAATCTGGGTCGGCGACAATTGCATCTCGGTCACCTCCACCTTATAAGTATATCCGCCGTCATCGTGGGAGCTCAGGCGCAGAGGGGCACGGAATGTAAACCCGTCTGCTCCTACAAGAGCCACACTTGTCCCTTCGGGCAGCGGTGTGCCGGTAAGTACCGACACTGTGTCTTTGTCATGAAGATGGAGGGCCGCAGAGCGGGCTCGCCCCCCTACATATTCCCTCACCGTCACGTTGCCGCTATTCTCCGATGTGGCGGTCAGGTCGAGCGTCGCCGCACCATAGGGGGCGTGTGAAGCCACATTCCATCTGCAGGTGTACGCTTCGGGGATCATCGCCACATCGAGGTCGCTGTCACCCTCATGAGGCAGATACAGAGGGAAAGCATCCTGAGGACGGCCCGCCTCTGAGATATAATAGTCGGAGGTGATGACATCCCAACCGAGCGGATTGCCCGGAGTGCGTGCCGGATAAGTATATTCCTCCCCCTCGGCATCCTTGACCACTATATTATATCGGAAACCGTCGCGCACAGCCTCCTCCGGTATAAGGGCTGTATAATTGACACCGTCCTCGGAGGTCATCTCGTAAAGAGTGTTGTCATCGCGCCAGAAGGATATCTCCGACGGATATACCGTCACACTTGCAGGTCTGCGGGTCGCGGTCACTTTGGCATGGAGCTCCAGCGGAGAGGATGTGGAGATATAGGCTTGCGGTGTGTGCTCCACCGAAGGTATCGGAGATAAGCCGTTGGCGGTGAGAATAGCTTTCTCGGGAGCGCAGTATTCCGACAGAGCGGCCATATCCATCCCTGCGGTGACGGACCGCAGAGTGGTTTCATCGGCGCCGAGCAGATATACGCCGGGAGTCACTGTGATATTTCCTCCTTCGGCTGTCATGACGGCAGCAGAAGGCTCTGCGTCTCTTTTCCCGGAGGCTATGCGGAGTGCGCAGAAGTCTTTGCCCAGTCCGGGAAGAGTCAGCTTCATGTCGTGGGACGCGTAATAGAGCGAGCCGAGAGGCCTGGTAATGGATGTCTTCTCGAAGGGGTCGCGGTAGATCGCTATGTCAGGCATTATCTCGAGGCGCCATATCGCTGATGACGTGTCGCTATCTGAGAGTCGGTCGATAAAATAGGCTCCGCTGCCGGGATAGTCCACGATCGGTGAACTCCCCACGCCGGCTATGCGGTGCAGTCCCGTGAGATCTGCGGGAGAATGGTCCGTAGGAGCGGTGTGGATGAAGATGCCGTCGCCGTCATACAGGCTGATATCATCGCCGGCTGACACTCTGAAATTTCGCTCTGGGCCAAACACCGTGTCGGCGGGATAAGTGCCGTAGTCGGCGCCGCGCGGGATACGCCGCATCGCCTCGGCGGCTATCGACATGCCTAAAGCCTTGCCGGGAGTGTAGAGAAGATTGAGGAAGTGGGTCTGATACTCTGTGTTGAAGGCCGCTATCGGAGTGGGGTCGTACGCAAACTGAGTCACCCATTGGAAGCCCGCCTTGCGGAAGGTGCGCGCCACTGCGGGATAGAGATAGGTGCAGAGGACGTCACCCGGATCAAACTCATACACCACACGGGCCATCTTTGAGTAATTCTTTATGCTCTCGCTCCAGGGTATCGGGTAATTGTCCACATAAGGGAGGAAATTCCCTTTACGCTCGTGACCGGCTACAAGACCGTCCGGATACCATTGGTAAGTGGTCCCCTGGATATCCGCATCGTAGTAAGCCTCGGTTACCTGACCGTTGTGGCTCACATTGTATAGAATGATGCGGTCAAAACCGCCGCTCCGCAGAGCCTTCGCCATCCGGTCGATATATCTTGTCACCTCTTTGCGGCTACCGGTATGACACGGCTCATTGTTGATCTCTATACCGATGATGGCATGATCCTCGCCGTACGTCATCCCGGTGTAAGGATTGCGATGGGAGACGAGAGCTTTCAGATAGCGCTCCTGAGCTTTCTGAGACTGAGGATCTTCATGGATGCCGCATTTCGGATAGTCGTAGGTGAAGGCGCCGGTGTCTATATTCTTCTCCGGATAGCCGTTGCCGAAATTGGTCTGGGCAGTAAGTATGATGTCGATACCCTCTTTCTCCAGACGAGATATCATATAATCCAGCAGATCAAGATGATCGTTGCTCAGCAGATTGCCCGCGGAGTCACTCAGCTCCACATCCCACAGATGCAGTCTGAATCCGTTGAAACCGAGTCTCCGAAGGTGCGCCACATCCAGATCGATGGTCTCCTTGCGGTCCGCACCCATCCTTGGCATCATGCGGTAGGCGTGGGCAAAGGGCAGAGTATAGTTGGTGCCGTAAAAACTCACCTCCTCACCGGTGTCCGACCGTCGCATCACACCATCCTTGTCCACAATGATTGTGTAAGACTGTCGCGGTGACACCGCAGAAGCAGAGGCCGACTTCTCCGCCAGCACCGGATTAAAGAGAGGGGTGGCTGATGATGTGGAAGAGGCGGCATGACTCTCCAATGCAAAAGATGAAGTGGAAGAAGCAGCATAACTCTCCAATGCAAAAAAAGAGCATGCAAGACAGGCAAATATGGCAGACGCCGACATAACGACGCCTCTTGAAGAGCGCAATCGAGAGAATATCATAAGCAAGATTTTAAAATCAGACGTAAAGATAATAAATAAAAGAGCAAAAATTATAAGACTTATAAGATTTATAAGACTTATAAGACTTATAAGATTTATAAGACCTACAAGAATAATAAGACTTACATGATAAATAAGAATTACAATATCAATAATTTCAATTATCTTTGCATAAAGAATATTCTAACCTTAAACATATGAAAAAATCATTATTAGCACTTGCCATGCTTCCGGCCGCCATACTTACCGCTATGGCCGGCAATACCTATATGGAAGCGCCCGCTTGCGACGACAACGCTGTCGTAAACCCCGACAGCACCGGTTTTAAATTTACAGACGTCAAGATCCTTCCCACCACTCCGGTGAAGGATCAGAACAAGTCCGGCACATGCTGGGCCTTCTCCGGTACAAGCGTGCTCGAAGAGGAGGTGCTCCGTCAGGGCGGTCCTGAGCTCGACCTTTCGGAGATGTACTGTGTGCGTCACAACTATCTCGACAAGGCCGAGAAATATGTACGCATGGGTGGGAAAATCAATTTCGCACAGGGTGGCGGATTCGCCGATGTGCTTCAGGCGCTCGACTGCTGCGGCACCATGCCCGAAGAGGCTTACTCCGGACTCAACTACGGCGAAGAGAAGCACATGCACTATGAGCTCGAAGCAGCCCTCAAGGGATACCTCGACGGTATACTCAGCAATGGCAACAAGCGGCTCTCCACTGCCTGGAAACCCGGATTTGAAGCCATACTGGATGCTTATCTCGGCGAAGTGCCCGAGACATTCACTTACAACGGCAAAACCTATACACCCAAGGAATTCGCCAAGGCCGTAGGACTCGACGCTAACAAATTCCACGCCTACACTTCGTATACTCATCATCCTTTCTACGAGGAGTTCGCACTCGAAATTCCCGACAACTGGCGCTGGACCACAAGCCGCAACCTCCCCATGGAGGAGATGAAGCAGCTCGTGGACTACGCTCTTGACCACGGCTTTACCATCGGATGGGCTGCGGATGTCAGTGAACCGACTTTCAAGTGGAAAGAGGGATTCGCTCTCCTTCCCGCAGAGAAGAAGGCTGAGGATATGGAGGGCACTGAGCTCGCACGCTGGGTGAAGCTCTCCGACAAGGACCGCGAGAAGAGCAAATCCGACATCAAGGGACCCGTCAAGGAGAGAGTCATCACGCAGGAGGACCGTCAGAAAACATTTGACAATCTCGAGACCACCGACGACCACGGTATGGTCATCGTCGGATATGCCACTGACCAGGAGGGCAACAGATATTACAAGGTGAAAAATTCCTGGGACACCAATCAGGTTTACGACGGATATATCTACGTCTCGGAGCCCTACTTCCTCGAGAAAACTATCGGTGTGCTCGTCAATGATGGAGGAGTACCCAAAGACATCGCCAAGCATTTCAAATGAAAGTTAAGCCTAAAAAGTCATTAGGACAGCATTTTCTCAAAGATACGGCCACGGCTATGCGCATAGCCGAGACCATCGCTCCCGAAGAGCTCCCCGCCTCCGCCCGGAGGTGGGGAGCCCTCCCCGTTGTAGAGGTCGGACCCGGCATGGGGATGCTTACACAATTTCTTATTACGCAGAATCGTGAAGTTACGGCCGTAGAGATCGACTCGGAGTCGGTGGAATTTCTTCATGCCGAGATGCCGCAGTTGACGGTCGTGGAGGGGGATTTTCTCAAACTTGATCCGGATGCCTTCGGCCAGGGCGAGCATGTGCTGATAGGAAACTATCCCTACAACATCTCTTCACAGATATTCTTCAAAGTGCTTGAAGACCGCGACAGATGGCCTGTCGTCGCCGGCATGCTTCAGAGAGAAGTGGCCCAGAGGATATGCGCCGGACCCGGCAGCAAGGTCTACGGCATACTCTCCGTTTTCCTCCGCGCATGGTATGATTGCGAATACCTCTTCAGTGTGCCCCCGGATGTCTTCTCTCCACCCCCGAAGGTCACCAGCGGGGTGCTCAGGCTTACACGCAATTCACGTACTGACCTCGGATGCGATGAAGCGCGCTTCCGCACAGTAGTCAAGACCGCCTTCGGACAGCGTCGCAAGACACTGCGCAATTCCCTTGCCCCCCTCCTCGGCAAAGACAACCCGATATTGCAGGAAGAAATCATGACCTTGCGCCCGGAGCGTCTCGACGTAGAGGACTTCGTAAAGATCACCAACGCCCTCCCCGAATAATAGCAATTGAGAGCCCTCAGCGCGAGCGGGGTAGCCCGGTACGGGCGCAACAATACAGCCGGGCGTGAAATGTACCGTAGGGTCATTTCACGCCCGGTTGAAACGTATCCCGGAAACAGGTGCCCCGTAAGGCCACTCCAAAATAATTTTAAATG
>CAYSJG010000078.1:0-3077 GCA_964431295.1 uncultured Sangeribacter sp.
CCTTCTCTGGGCGCAGAAGGGATGGGTGGACTATGTAGTGCCGCAGCTTTACTGGAGTCTTGATCTCAAGGCGGCGCCGAGCCGGCATCTCGCCTCATGGTGGGACCGTGCCCTGAAGGGTACCGGTGTCAAGCTCTTTATCGGTCAGGACACCAAGCGCACCATGGACTCGGCAGACCCCGGCAATCATGACTCCAATGAGCTGGATACCAAAGTGCGGCTGTCGCGCAAGCTTGCTAATGTGGACGGTAATGTGTGGTGGCACGGATATTGGGTCACCGGTAATTATAAAGGTGTGGCGGATTCCCTGGCCCTTAAGTATCAGTCCACTATCGCGCTGCCTCCGGCCTTCGGCGACCCGCAGGTACGTCCGGAGAAGATCAAGGGACTTCGCGTGGAGCGGCGACAGGGGAAGACATTCCTCACCTGGGAGCCGGAGCATATCGGCGATAAGGAGAAATCCACTGACAGGGTGAGATATGTAGTGTATCAGTTCTTCCCCGGCGAGGCCTCGGATGATATCTCCGATCCGCAGACCATCATCGCTCTGACGCCCTACAACACCGTGCTCATCTCCGATGACGCGGATCCGGCGAGTATCAGTGGGATGACCTTCGCTGTCACAGCTCTCGACCGACTTAACCGTGAGTCCCTCCCGGTGCGTCTCAAGCAGTGACCCTCTCGCCCGATAATGATGCTGTATGACCCTCAAGAGCAATATGATATGATACCCAAGGATATCGCGGAGCTTCTGGATGCCGAGGCGCGCCGCATCAACCGTCCCGAATTTATCGCCGATGATCCGGTGCAGTTTCCGCGCCGCTTCACAGATCCGCGCGACATAGAGATCGCAGCGCTGCTGTCGGCGCTGATAGCATGGGGCAACCGCAAGATGATATGCCGCGACGCAGACCGTCTGCTTTACAATATGGGGCATGCTCCCTACGCCTATATGACGGAGGAGGGGTATGAGGATTTCCCCGATGATACTAATATCCACCGCACATTTTTCGGCCGCAATTTCAAGCATCTGATGCGCGGTCTGCGCGCCATATATCAGCGGTATGGCTCGCTGGATGCCTTTGCCGGCACTATGCATGTCGGCGATGATGACGCGCCGGCCTGGGCGCTCGCCGCCTGTATGAACGCTGTGATAAAAGAGGCCAACGGCGGCCGGACAGACTCAAGGGGTCTGCCGCAGAATCTCGCCACCACAGCGCTGAAACGTCTCAATATGGCTCTGCGCTGGCTTGTGCGCGACGATGGCATAGTAGATATGGGGATATGGCGCAGCATACCCAAGTGCAAGCTATATATCCCTCTGGATGTGCATGTAGGCAATACCGCACGAGACCTCGGGCTCGTCGCTCGTAAGGCCAACGACAGAAAAACAACGTCGGAACTCACCTCGCTGCTGCGCGAGCTGAATCCCGACGATCCGTGTCTCTATGATTACGCCCTCTTCGGGCTTGGCATCTCTTCACGAGGCATGACACCGGGTGGAAGTGAGCCCGGCATCATGCTGTCATGATGATTATTTGCGAAGAGTGGGGTCGTTGGCGATAAGCCATTGGGCTATCTGCACGGCATTCAGAGCCGCCCCCTTCTTTATCTGGTCGCCCACGATCCAGAATGCGAGTCCCTCCTCGTCGGAGATGTCGCGGCGCAGACGTCCCACATATACGGGGTCGGTGCCGGCGGCGTCCAGAGGCATTGGATATACCTTCTCTTCCGGGTTGTCCATCAATACAAGTCCCGGAGCCTTGGCGAAAGCCTCGCGCACACCGTCGAGAGCCAGAGGAGTCTCTGTCTTCACCCAGACGGCTTCGCTGTGGGCACGCAATACCGGCACGCGCACGCATGTCGCAGACACGCTGATAGTGTCTGAATGCATTATTTTGCGCGTCTCGTGATACATCTTCATCTCCTCCTTGGTGTAGCCGTTGTCAGTGAATACGTCTACGTGCGGGATGAGATTGTATGCCAGCTGATAGGCGAATTTGTCCACCGTGGGCTTACGGCCGGCCTGCAGCTCCTCATACTGATGCTCCAGCTCCTTCATGGCCTCCGCGCCGGCGCCTGAGGCAGCCTGATATGTAGCCACGCGCACCTTGCGGATAGGGCTGAGGTCGTGGATAGGCTTCAGAGCCACCACCATCTGGATTGTGGTGCAGTTGGGGTTGCCGATGATGCCGCGGGGACGGCATAGAGCATCCTCAGGATTGACTTCGGGCACTACCAGAGGCACATCCTCCTCCATGCGGAAGGCCGAAGAATTGTCGATCATCACAGTGCCGTGGCGTGTGATGGTCTCGGCGTAACGCTTGGAAGTGCCGGCGCCGGCAGATACAAAGGCGATATCCACACCGGAGAAGTCGGACTCTTCGCTGAGAAGTTCGACGGTGTGATCCTCACCTTTGAAGGCTATCTTTGAGCCGGCGGAGCGTTCAGAGCCGAAAAGGCGCAGAGAGGTCACAGGAAAGTTCTGCTCCTCAAGCACACGCAGAAACTCGTGGCCGACAGCGCCGGAGGCTCCTACAATTGCTATATTCATCTTTAGCGGTATTATTGAATGCCTGCAGTGGTCACCTCTCTTGAAATCTTGGAGATGAGTCCCTGAAGCACTTTGCCCGGACCTACCTCGGTGAACTCTGTGGCGCCATCGGCTATCATGGCCTGAGCATCCTGAGTCCAGCGCACCGGGGAGGTGAGCTGCTTGAGCAGGTTGGCCTTGATCTCTTCGGGATCGGTATGGGGCTTGCCGTCCACATTCTGATATATCGGGCATATCGGAGTGTTGAACTGAGCTGTCTCGATGGCTTCAGCGAGCTCCTCCTGAGCAGGCATCATCAGCGGCGAATGGAAGGCACCACCCACTTTGAGGCGAAGTGCGCGCTTCGCACCGGCCTCGAGCATCTTGGCGCAGGCTGCGTCAACGCCCTCTATGGTGCCGGAGATCACTACCTGACCGGGGCAGTTGTAGTTGGCGGGTTCCACTACATCGTCCACCTCGGCGCAGAGTTCCTCCACTTTCTCATCCGGGAGAGCGAGTACTGCCGCCATTGTGGACGGCTTGA
>CAYSJG010000078.1:3087-8502 GCA_964431295.1 uncultured Sangeribacter sp.
ATGCGCACGCTTCGATACGAGTTTTAGACCCTCCTCGAAGATCAGGGCTCCCGCTGCCACCAGCGCGGAAAATTCGCCGAGGCTGTGGCCCGCAACCATGTCGGGCTTGAAGTCCGGAAGAGTCTTCGCGAGAATCACACTGTGCAGAAACACTGCCGGCTGAGTCACTTTGGTCTGGCGCAGATCCTCCTCTGTGCCGTTAAACATCAGGTCGGTGATTCTGAAACCAAGAATCTCATTGGCTTTCTCGAAGAGTGCGCGGGCTTCGGGATTCTCTTCGTAGAGGGCTTTGCCCATACCTACAAACTGCGCTCCCTGCCCGGGAAATACATACGCTTTCATTATATTCTATTCTTTTGGGATATTATTTTTCTGCTTAAGATTTTATAATAGATGGCTTCAAGACTGCAAAATTACTAATAAAAAATGAATCTATTGCGCTCGGTTGGCTATAATAGCGATCTATAATAGCTATCTTAGCTATCTTAGCCATCTTAGCTATCATCGTTGGCTTTGCTTTGCTTGGTCCTGTCAGTTGGCGATTACCCGGATGGTCATCAGCGGGCCTTCGAGTCCTGAGGGAGTGCGCCCGGTGCGTGTCTCGAAGCGCAACACTCCGTTGCCGATATCGTAGACGTTGAGTGATGCAAGGTCGTTGTTGTCACCGGCTGCGTTACCTGTTTTTACGAAATTGCCGTTGGGCAGCTCTTTCTCTCTTGATTGCTCGCGCATCTCTTTCTCATCGGAGGAGGGGACCTCGAGCAGACGGTCCTTTTCGGTGAGCGGCAGTCCGGCGATCAGATAAGTCTCGAGGTCCGAGGGGAGCAGGTCGCCGAGATAGATATTGCTGAAGGATACGTTGCCCGGCGCTTCGAGTTTTACAGACCACAGTCCCGGAGTGCCTTGCAGATCGGTATAAAGCGGCCTGCCGGCGCCGTCGGTGAGGACAGCCTCGTAAGTGTAGGCGGCGGAGTCGAGCCGTTCGCCGACATTGACCGCATCGATAAGAGATTTTACGACCATGACGATGTCATAGTCAGCGTGATATTGTTCAGCGGCGCTATCCTGAGCCGCCTTGTCAGTCCCGTTGCCGTGTGAGCATGAGACTGCGGTGATCGCCAACGCCGCAGTCAGCGGCAGTACGGCCTGATTCCACATAGATGTTTTTACCGAGGATTTCATAGTTTGTAAAACCCGATAATTCATGCAGATATATATGAAAATTATGAGCCGCAAGCGGCTCTTTGGGCAATTGCAGCGCAAAGATAGCTTATCCTTGCGACATATACAACTTATCCGCCGGTGATTATGCGGTGATTATACGGTATGGGATGTCGGCGAGGCTGAAGGCCGTCAGGCTTTTGGAGGTGGGGGCGGTGAGAAGCACTTCGGCGCCGAGCTCACGCGCCAGTTTCGCCGACGGCAGATCCGCACGGTGGTCGGTGATGAAGGTCCGCAGTTTCAGGCTGTTCTCTTCCAGCCACCGCGAGATGGCCGCCGCTTTGCGCTCTCCCCTCAGGTCGGGGCCGCCGAAGGGGGAGGCAATGTACTCTCCCTCCCACAGTTGAGGCACATAGCTGTCAGAGGCGGCCGTGGCCAGCAGTATCCTGTCGCCGCGTTGCTGCGCCTCGTTGATAATGCGCGCCACCTCCGGGCGGGCCAATGCGGACGCACGCTGTTGCAGCTGTGCTGTCAGAGCCGCGTCGTCGCCGAATATCCGGAGCGCTCCGTATTTCATCGTCTCGTGGCTTATCAGGTGAAGAGCCTTCAGCCCCCCGAGAGAGAGCACGGTCAGCATGGAGACGATATGTCCCCGGCGCAGCAGTCGCTTAAGCCCGAGCTCGAGAGCCCATTTCAGCGAATTGCCTGCAAACAGTGTGCCGTCCATATCCAGTACTACGGCGTAGCCCGACGGATGGTCCGGCTTGCCGTAATGAAACGGCACAGTGCCATTGTCTGCCGATGAGCGCATTGTGTTATTATTGGTTGTCATTTTCTCCTTTTCGCATCCGCAGCCCATGGAAATCTGATTAAAGTAAATGAATCATCTGCCGGAGAGAGGTGAGGATAGAGATAGAAGTCGGGACGGGCGACAGGATCGGGAGTGGTGACGGTGATGACGGCGGAGCGTATCTCCGGCCGCGTCAGCGACGGCTCCGCAGCCGCGTCTGCATGCAGTCGCGCGAGCACGGCCGCGAGTGTCACCCCGCTGTCTACGGCATCGTCCACCACAAGTATCCGTCTGTATCTCCGCGTCAATGTCGCGGTCATCCCTTCAATGCGTCCCCGAGCCTCGGCGACGGCCCCTTCCACAGCGGCCGGCGTAGAGTATCGGCGGTGGAACTTCTTGCGGAGCAGTTGCGACTCCAGGATGCGCAGCCGGTCGGTGAGCCATGTCGGGAGCCGTCGCAGGAGCATGGCGAGCAGTTGTCCGGCGCGACTCCGCTTCGCCCCGGTGCTACGGCGGCTCAGCGTCACCTCCTCATGAGGGATGTCGGGATACATCTCCCGCGCCACGTAAGTGCCGCCGGAGCGGATGGAGAGGATGCAGTCCGGTATGTATCCGGCTCTCTCCATTATTGACTGAAGCCTATGGCATTCTTCAGTCAGCTGCTGCGGTCTCAGTGTGATTACTCTCATCTGTCACGTGATGTCGCATATCGGCGAGGCGTAGGGATACTCTATGGAGCATCCGCTCTTAGACCCCATCTCACAAAAAATGTTAACGCAGGGGTCTTAATTATTCTTCAATCAGGAATTTGTCTCCGGTCTGCTTCACTATCTCGCGGTAGTAACGCTCATCGTAGCCCGGGAAGTCCGGGTATACGGGGAGGCCGTACTCGCTGTAGATGAAATTGCCGTTGTCATCCACTTTCTTGACATTGCCGTCGCAGTATCTCACCATCAGATACTCGGCGAGCTTCTTGGCCTCCTGTGTGGCCTCGGCGGCTATCGCAGCCCCCTCGGCATTGGCCTCTGCCGCGAGTGCGGCGGCATCGCCGGCTTCTGCAAGCTGCTTGAGTTTCTCCTCCTGCGCGGCGCGTCCTCCGCGATATTTATCCTCCAGACGTCGCTGCACCTTGCGGATGTCGGGGATCATCTGGTCGTAGCGGTTGTACGCCTGATTGGCCACCCAGTTGTTCATCCAGAAATTGGAATCATATGAGAAGGTGTTGACATCGCCGGGAGCGAGCTGCTTCGGCACCTCTGTCATGCATCCGTAGAAGGGCATATATACGCTTGTGTTGGTATCGTCGGTGCCAAACCAGATGACGGCTCCCACGGGGTCGGGCAGCCAGTCGCGGCTCTGCGACACGAAGCTCCAGCCTGTCTGCTGAGTGCCGGTGGCACGCTCCATGCAGTATTTCTTGCCGTCCACCTCAAACTCCATCGGACGCCAGCGGTAAGGCACATGGTAAGGGCCGGCGCCTATGTCTCCGGTCATGTCGTAAGGTGTCCCCTCGAAATGATCGCGCATGGACTGCTGCATCTCTTCGAGGCTGACCTTGCGTTCGGGGATGATATACAGGGGCATAGGCTCGTCGCTCTTGGCGTCCACCCATGCGAAATATTCATCGGCCTTGGGGTTGAAGCGGCGGAAATATGTCCACACACGTCCGTCGCAGCCGCGGCGCGTGGACTGAGTGTGATGCTCGAAGGCATCTGCAAAGGAGAAATCCTCGTCCTTGCCGGAGAAATATCCGCGCTTGCGGGCGAAGGATATCACATCCTTGCTGTGGCGCACATTCTCCTTGTCTTTGAAGTTGACTTTGCGGATGCGGGGCTCGTTGGCATGACCGGAAATCGCATCGTCAGGTATGCGCACGGCCACCCATACCGCACCCTTCTCGGCTCCTTTACCTATCATCTCCATCACCCACACCTCATTTTTGTCAGCGATGGTGAATGACTCGCCGGAGGAGGCGTAGCCGTATCGCTCCACAAGGTCGGTCATCACATCGATGGCCTCGCGGGCGGATTTGCTTCGCTCGAGAGCTATCTGTATCAGCGAGCCGTAGTCGATGATGCTCTGTCCCGTGGTGTCCACAAGCTCTTTATGGCCTCCCCACGTGGTCTCGCCGATAGCCACCTGATGCTCGTTGATGTTGCCTACCACATTATAGGTGTGGGACACTTCGGGTATTTCGCCGAGTGGCTTGCCGCTGTCCCACTCCACTACCTTGCGCACCGCCCCCTTGGGGTGGTCTGCGGCGGGGGAGGAATGAAGCATGCCGTAGAGGTTATGACTGTCGGCGGCATAAGTGATCATTACAGAGCCGTCGGTAGTGGCTTTCTTGCCGGCGATATAGCTTGTGCAGGCATCGGCGTCGGGAGCCGCACAGAGTGCCATGGCCATCACGCCTAAGGATAGAGTCTTGGATATTTTCATAATATGTGGTTGTGCAAACGCAAAATATGTGGTTGTGCAGTCGCAAATTTAGCGAAAAATTTTGTAT
Organism: uncultured Sangeribacter sp.; assembly: GCA_964431295.1. Taxonomy (GTDB): domain Bacteria; phylum Bacteroidota; class Bacteroidia; order Bacteroidales; family Muribaculaceae; genus Lepagella. Next base: position 7,545 of record CAYSJG010000078.1, read on the forward strand.
TTTCACGCTCATGAGTGAAAATGGTGAGACATCCCTGAAATTCAGCGCCGCCGCTCTCGAGGAGGAGATACTGCGCCGCCTGCCGTATCAGCCGTTGCCGCAGCAGTCTGAGCTGATACGCGGACTCGCGGAGTATGCCGGGAGTCACGGACCGCGTGAGGTGGTGGTGCTCAACGGCTACGCCGGCTCAGGCAAGACATCCATCATGGGCGCCTTCGTCAGGGCTATGGCGCGCTTCCGCCGCAAGACCGTGACATTGGCTCCCACAGGCCGGGCGGCCAAGGTGGCTGCGGATTTCTCCGGCGGCAAAGCATCCACTATCCACCGTCATATATTCCGGGCCGATTCCCCCGAGCCGGGAGCCAAGTTTCAGCTGGCCCCCAACCGCAGCCGCGACACTATCTTCATCATCGACGAGGCGTCGCTGATAGCCGACTCACGAGGAGGTGATCCGGGACTCCTGCGGCAGCTCGCCCGCTATGTCTTTTCCGGACGCGACTGCGGCATGATTCTGCTCGGCGACAAGGCTCAGCTGCCCCCTGTGGGACAGGAGCGGGGCTCGGCTCTCGATGTGGAGCGGCTGAAAGCGCTTGGGCTCTCCCCGCTGCCGTATCAGCTTGATGTGGCTGTGAGACAGCAGGCCGGCAGCGGCATACTGACCAATGCCACAGTGGCTCGACAGATACTGTATGACCGCACACATCCGCGTCCCGGCTATCCGCCCCCTCCCCCTTTGCGTCTCCGCATAGCCGGATTTACTGATGTCAGGATCGTGAACGGCTACGACCTTCTCGATGAGCTCTCCACCTCCTGGAGCACTGTAGGCATGGATGAGACGCTTATCATCACCCGCAGCAACAAGCGCGCCAACGACTTCAACAATGCCGTCCGCAGCCGGGTGATGATGGCCGAGGAACCGCTGCAGCAGGGAGACCGGCTGGTGATATCGCGCAATGAC
>CAYSJG010000079.1:0-5026 GCA_964431295.1 uncultured Sangeribacter sp.
AGCTCCGGCGAAAATAGTGCCGAAAACGATCCATATAAAGGCGGCAGGGCCATACATGACTCCCATGATGGCTCCGAATATAGGCCCGACCCCCGCGATGTTGAGAAATTGTATAAGAAAAACTTTCCAAGTGGGCATGGCGATATAGTCCACTCCGTCGGCGAGCGCGACCGCGGGGGTCTTGCGCGCATTGTCGACGGCAAACAATTTTTCCACAATCGCGCCATAGATGAAATATCCGGCAATAAGGATCACGAGAGCTATAAGAAACGGTATCATGATATCAGAAAATATGACAGGTAAATGTTCAGATTACAAAGATAATGATATAATTCAAAAACAATACGCGGCATGCCGAAATTAAACCGACAATACCGCGTATCAAGCGCTGAATGTAAAAATTAAAGCGGATTACTCCTCAATTTCGATACCGAATATATCTTCTGCGTCATCGTCATCATGACCGGTGTCGATATCGTCATCAGTGTCTGCGATCTCTTCATCGGCTTCCGAGCGTGTGGACTCCTTGCCCGGGAGGAAGGGATTGCCGGCAGACTTTCCGGCGCTGCGCCCCTCTTCGAGCTTCTCCCTGATAAGGTCGGTAAGCTCAGCGGCGAGTTCCGGATTGTCAGCGATGACCCTCTTGACGGCGTCTCTGCCCTGTCCGAGTTTAGCACCGTTGTAGGAGAACCATGCGCCGGACTTCTTGACGATCTTGAGATTGACAGCCATGTCGATAATTTCTCCGGCCTGCGAGATGCCCTCTCCGAACATGATGTCGAATTCTGCACGCATGAATGGGGGTGCGACCTTATTTTTTACGACCTTGACCTTGACCGTTCTTCCGATGGCCTGCTCACCGTCCTTGATGAATGCGGCGGGGCGGATGTCGAGTCTGACTGAGGAATAGAATTTGAGCGCGTTGCCGCCGGTGGTAGTCTCGGGATTGCCAAACATCACTCCACTCTTCTCACGAATCTGATTGATGAAAATACAGCAAGTCCTGGTGCGCGAGATTGCTCCTGTGAGCTTTCTCATGGCCTGACTCATGAGACGCGCATGCAGCCCGACATTCTTGTCGCCCATATCTCCCTCGATCTCCGCCTTGGGAGTAAGAGCCGCCACGGAGTCGATGACGAGCACGTCGATAGCTCCTGAATTGATCAGCTGCTCTGCGATGTCGAGAGCCTGCTCACCGTTGTCCGGCTCCGATATCCAGAGACTGTTGACGTCCACGCCGAGTTTTTCGGCATAAAATCTGTCAAAGGCGTGCTCCGCGTCGATGATGGCGCAAATGCCTCCCTGCTTCTGTGCCTCGGCGATGACGTGAATGGCGAGCGTAGTCTTACCGGAAGCCTCCGGGCCGAATATTTCAGTAATACGTCCGCGGGGTAGACCTCCGACACCGAGTGCGTAGTCAAGTCCGATAGAGCCGGTGGAGATAGCCTCCACATCCTGCACCTTGTCATCGCCGAGGCACATGATTGCGCCGCTGCCGAAGTCCTTCTCGAGATGTTCGAGCGCGAGGCCGAGCGCCTTGCGCTTTTCATCCATATCGCTGATGCGTCCCGCTGATTTCGCGGATGCAATTTTCTTTTTTGCCATAGTAGTGATCTTTTATTTTCTGATGCAAAGATAGCACTGCGAAACGCTATTTCCTAATTAAAAGGGCTGAAAATTGCGATTTTGCGCATTAAATATTCTTAACAAACGGGCGTTGACTGCAAAAAATATGCAGTCAACGCCCGATGAACTCTTATAGGGACACGATTATTTGTCGCGCATGAAAATCTGTATGGGAGTGCCATGGAAATCCCACTTGCCGCGAATCTTGTTTTCAAGAAACCGTCTGTACGGCTCCTTGACCCACTGGGGAAGATTGCAGAAGAATACGAAAGTGGGTATCACGGAGTCCTTGAGCATGGTGACATATTTGATTTTCACAAATTTGCCTTTGTTGCTCGGCGGAGGTGTGAGGGCAATCTCCTCAAGGAGATATGAATTTAGCTGAGCCGTGGGGACGATGCGCCGCCTGTTGTTGTAGACCTCGATGGCTGTCTCGAGCACCTTATATATGCGCTGCTTTGTGAGAGCCGATGTGAAGATAATGGGGAAGTCGGTGAATGGGGCGAACTTGGCTCGGATGGCGGTCTCGTACCGCTTCTGCGCCTCAAGCGAGCGGTCTTCGATGAGGTCCCACTTATTGACACAGACTACGAGTCCCTTCTTATTTTTCTGCACAAGGCTGAAGATATTGCCGTCCTGGGCCTCAATGCCCCTTGTGGCATCGATCATCATGATGCAGACATCGCTGGCCTCGATGGCGCGGATGGAGCGAATCACGCTGTAATATTCAATATCCTCGTTGACCTTCTGCTTCTTGCGTATACCGGCGGTGTCAACGAGATAGAAATCGAATCCGAACTTATTGTAGCGATGATATATGGAGTCGCGGGTAGTGCCGGCGATATCGGTGACGATATGTCTCTCCTCTCCTATGAAGGCATTGATAAGCGAAGACTTGCCGGCATTAGGACGTCCGATGATGGCGAATTTGGCGACATCCTTCTCAGGGGCCTCCTCATCTTCGACAGGGGGCATATCCTTGACCACCTCATCGAGAAGGTCGCCGGTGCCGCTGCCGTTGGCCGAAGAGACCCCGATAGGGTCACCGAGTCCGAGCGAGTAAAACTCAGGGATATTGAATCTTGCGTCCCCCTTGTCCTCCTTATTGGCCACGAGAATCACCGGTTTTTTTGAGCGGCGGAGTATCTGGGCCACCATATCGTCGAGGTCGGTGACTCCTGCGGAGGCATCCACGACGAAGAGTATGACATCCGCCTCCTCGATGGCGATATGCACCTGCTTATTGATCTCCCCTTCGAAGATATCTTCCGAATTAACCACCCATCCGCCGGTGTCGACGATGGAAAATTCCTGTCCGTCCCAGTCGACCTTGCCATACTGCCGGTCGCGCGTGGTGCCGGCGGTATCATCGACGATAGCGGATCTTGTCTGCGTCAACCGGTTGAACAGCGTGGACTTACCCACGTTAGGCCGGCCTACTATAGCTACGAGTCTGCTCATGTTTCAATTGCTTCTCATTCGATATATCCGAAGGCCTTGAGCTTGTTTTCGCGATTTCTCCAGTCCTTCTCCACCTTGACGAAGAGTTCAAGATATACCTTTTTATCAAAAAATTTCTCAATATCCTTGCGGGCTTCGATGCCCACCTTCTTGATTTTATCTCCCCCCTTGCCGATGATGATGGCCTTCTGTGAGTCGCGCTCCACATATATGACCGCCATGATATGTATGGAGGCATCCTTCTCGTCAAATTTCTCCACGATGACCTCAGTGGAATATGGCACCTCCTTGTCGTAGAGGAGGAGCAGTTTCTCGCGGATTATTTCAGTGACGAAGAATCTGGCCGGCTTGTCGGTGAGCGCATCCTTGCCGAAGTATGGCGGCGCCACGGGGAGCAGCTCCACGATTCTCTTCTGCAGATTGTCGACATTGAATTTCTCAGTAGCGCTGAGGGGAAATATTTCAGCATTCGGCAATCTTTTATGCCAGTCGTCCACGAGCTTTTCAAGCTCCTGATTCCCCTTGAGGAGGTCGATCTTGTTGATGACGAGGAGCACCGGTATTTTCTCCTTGGCCACACGTGCGAGGAAGTCGGCGTTTTTCTCCGGATCCTCGACAGCGTCAGTGACATATATAAGCACATCGGCGTCGGTAAGGGCACCCTCCGAGAATTCGAGCATGGACTCCTGAAGCTTATATTTAGGCTTGAGTACTCCGGGTGTATCCGAATATACAATCTGATACTCCGGGGTGTTGACAATGCCGGTGATACGGTGGCGTGTGGTCTGGGCCTTATTGGTGATGATAGAAATTCTTTCACCTACAAGGTCATTCATAAGCGTGGATTTGCCGACATTAGGATTGCCGACGATATTAACGAATCCGGATCGGTGTCCGGAGTCAAGATTCTGTGAATTGTCCATATTTCGGGTTATATATACACAGATAAAACGCTGAGGGAGGGCACTCGGTTTAAAAAAGTGACGATGAGGCGGAGAGTCTATGTAATCGGGTCCACGGTGGATGAGTTGTGTAATCGGTGCTACGTAAGCGAGGATACGTGAGAGGTGATAGGTGAGGGGGGCTAAAAAAGTCGGCGGCCGTCAGCAAATTCTGGCGGCCGCCGCATTATGGTAATCGCGGGCAATCCGCGACTATGTCAGAGTTACGAAGGATCGACAGCCCATACGAGATACATGGCACCCCATGTAAATCCTGCTCCGAAAGCTGTCATCACGATTTTATCACCCTTGTGCAGTTTCTGCTTATACTCATCAAGACAGAGGGGTATGGAAGCGGCGGATGTGTTGCCGTGGTCCTGAATATTGACGAGGACCTTATCTTCGGGCATGTTAAGTCTGGAGCCGACAGCCTCAATGATACGGAGATTGGCCTGATGCGGTACAAACCAGTCGACGCTTTCGTTGGTAAGACCATTACGGAGCATAACGCTCTGCGAGGAGTGCAACATATCGCTGACGGCGTGCTTATATACAGCGCGCCCTTCCTGATAGACGAAATGCTCTCTGTTGCGAACAGTTTCCTCCGAAGCGGGCTTGACTGATCCGCCGGCTTTCATGACGAGATGCGGGAGTCCCTCTCCATCTACGTGGAATTCACCGTCGATGACACCGAGGGTCTCATCCTGGGATGGCTCTACGAGCACCGCAGCGGCGGCGTCTCCGAAGAGAGGACAGGTGGAGCGGTCGGTGTAGTCGGTCATGCTGGACATTTTTTCAGCACAGACGACGATGATTTTCTTATAGAGTCCGCTTTTGATATACGCGCTGGCGGCCTGCATGGAGACGATAAATCCGGCGCAAGCGGCCTGAATGTCATATCCGTAGGCGTTGACGAGTCCTGCGTCATGTATAATTACGCTTGCCGTGGATGGGAAGCGGTAATCGGGGTTGGAGGTTGCGCAGATCAGAAGCTGTAT
>CAYSJG010000079.1:5036-8494 GCA_964431295.1 uncultured Sangeribacter sp.
GCTGTATCTCCTCGGGTGCAGTCCCGGTATCGGCCAAGAGCTTGGCGACAGCTTTCTGCCCCATGTATCCGGAGCCTTTACCCTCTTCGCGGAGTATATGACGCGTCTTGACACCTACACGGGTGGTGATCCACTCGTCATTGGTATCGACCATTTTGGAGAGCATCTCGTTGTCGAGGATGTCATCCGGCTGGTAAGACGCTATACCGCTGATAATTGCGTTTGGCATAATCGGAAAAAGATAGTAAGGCCGGAGAGAGTGGAGCCTTATACGGTGGGAATATCCTTGTCGATGACGAGCTTACCGCGATAGTAGCCGCATTCACCGCAAATAGTGTGATATATGTGCCAGGAGCCACAGTTAGGGCAGATGGCCAGCGTGGGTACAAGCGCTTTGTCGTGTGTGCGGCGCTTGGCTGTTCTCGTGTGAGATTGTCTGCGTTTGGGATGTGCCATTTTCTTATTATCTTTTAGTTATTTTAATATTGTAATCAATCGAAATCCTCCATATCATTATCCTCTTCAGCCTCTTCGAGCACCTCCTCGGCTTCATCGCTGACGTTAGCGCGATGCTTGTGGAGGGCGGCGGCCATAGCCCGGTTGCACTTACCGGGTGCGTGGACGTGGCGGAGCGGAATCGAAAGCAGTATTGTGTCATACAGCATATACGCCACATTGAGGGAAGAGTCGCTGTGAGGAATCACCAGGAGGTCGTCGCTCTCGTCGTTGTAGCTGTCGCCATACTTGACTATAATGTGATAGTCGGTATCGATGTCGATGTCCAGAGGATCCAGACATCTGTCGCAGGGCACGGTAACCGTACCTTTACAATGGAAAGTACAATCATAGGCACCGTTGCGCTTCTCCAAATCAAGGTGCACTCTGACATCGCTCTTATGGATGCCGGTGTATTCCATGTTTTTAAAGAACTCGGTGTCACACACAAAATCCTGTGTGTGATGACCGTCGGCCAAAGAGGCCAACTCAACCTTATATGCTGTGAATTTTCCCACTGTTATGCTAATTGTTACAAAAAAGCGCCACAAAGTTAGTTAGTTTCTTGATAATAACCAATTTCTTTGGGCACTTTTTTAATATTTACTTGCAAAAGCGGCGTTTTAGCCCCGTCCCGCAGAAAATCAAGCGTTCTCTTGCCGCGAGTTTCTGCGGGACGGGATATCGATTTTATCTGACAACGACCTTGACAGTCTTGCCGTCGCAATTTACGATATATATGCCTGCGGGGAGATTCTCCTTGCCGGTCTCTATGCCGCTGAGGTTGTATACTTTTGCATTGTCAGGAGCCACGATGCTTCCCCGGAGTCCGTATATGGGAGATGCGTCTTCATAGACAGCATCGACAGCTGTCCATTCCTCAAGGTTGGCGGGCACGAATTCCACCACATTAGAATATGCGGATGAGGGGAATGCGAGTATGGAGCGTACCTTGGCCTGGAATTTGCGAGTCCAGTATTGTTCGGGCACACTTGTCACCACAAGACTTGTGCCTCCTGCAGTGGAGTAATCCGTGTATACGAAATAGGGAGCCATCTTGCCTGCGGCATCGGCAGCCTCGATTGTAACCTCATAGTCGACAGCTCCGGGAAGTGCGTCCCATACGAGATGTATGTTGCGCTTTTTGGACTCTACAGTGGGGTTGTCATGAAGCACGGTGGCGTCGGTGGGATATTCCGTATATTTATTGTATTCAAACGATCCTGTCTTCTTGTCATAATCATATTTGATATTGGAGATCCAGGCGTTGAACGTGCTTGCGTAGCTGTATGGAACGAGAGCATACTCACTGTCGGGCGTTATGAAGGGGTAGTCCTCGAATTCTCCGGGGAAGAAGTAGAGATCCTCCTCAGGCTGCACGATCTGTATACATGGTTTGCCGGAGACATTGACGGTATTGTCGGGCCATTTGAGTTTGTCGTAAGCAATGCGCCAGAATACGAGTCCTGCATCGGGGAGCGAGCTGTCCCAATTGTCGCGTGAGCGGCTCTCTACGAGAAAATACTCTGATGAATATCTTGCGGAGCCACCGGGTCGACGGACTCTGATACGTACGGCCTTGCCTTCCTCGGCGCTGTCCGAGTGGGCGGGAAGTGTATAAGTCTGTCCCTCTTCGGCGTCCTCGTATTCAAGCCATTTGCAAACCCACTTTTCGTATGCGGAGAGTCCGGGAGGACAGGTGCTGAGCTCATTGTATGATCCGAGATCCATGACATCCATGTGTCCCGGTGTGACAGTACCTGTATCGAGCGTGTCATAGAGGTCGGGAAGTCCGAGCACATGCCCGTATTCATGCACAAAAGCGCCAATGCCGTCAATCCAGGGGCGGTCGGAGGAAGCGATTTTGCTGGAGCCGTTGAGCTCATTGGAGCAGGCATAGGTGCGTATCTCCTTGCCGTCGGCATAGAGTCTGTCGAGTCCTATGGTGTTGACATATACCTTGGTGTAACGCCAGAAGTCAGCCTGGTGAGGCCAGATTTTCGTTTTGTCGAAGGTGTCGGCCTGTCCATATCCGCTGTAGAAGAAGAATATGTTGTCGACCTTGCCGTCGCCGTCGAGGTCATATCTGGAGAAGTCGATCTGGTCATCAAGGGCCTTGACAGCTTCCTGTATGGCTACGCCGAAACGTACGCTTTTGCCATAACCGGGGAGTGAAGGGTCTCCGGCGTCGACATACCAGGCGGACTCATGTTCGAGTTTTACGGGTCCGTAGACTTCGAATGTAGGTCTGAACTTATCGTGGCTGACGTTTCTGTAATAGTCACGAGCGGAGCCACGTGAGCCGAAGTCGGAATATCCCTCTTCGTTGCAAAGTCTGGTAAACTGCTTCTGCGGGTCGGCCGATGTAAATGGTGAGTCGGGATATTCCACGAGGATTACGAGGGCGGGGACGTCACCGGTGGTAGGATAAGTGGTACGTCCTCCGTTATCGAGAGCGGCCATCTTGGAGACGACTCCTCTCTCTTCTTGCTGTACGGGCTTTACTTCGGCTCTAAGTATGGCGATGTCGCTCTTGCTTGTGGTAAGAGTGCGTCCCATACGCATGGCGGGGCGAAGGAATCCGGAAGCGTCTGCTTCGAGGACATTGAGCCCTTTTGCATCGGTGATATAACTGAAATCTTCGTCACCGAAGACTCTTATTTCTGTCACAGTGCCATCAGGATTGGTATATGGAATTTTTTCCTGAGTGGCGGGGCGCCCGAATGCCAGCAATGGCAATCCTATGAGGGCACTTGCAAGGATTCGATTGAGTTTCATATGCATACCGGTAGTTAATTTCAATTTTCGAGTGAGGAGCAGAGGGGAGTCCGGTCCGAATCCCTCCAACTTCCAGAAGGTTGCATATATCCGGCCGGAAGCCGGACATATGTGTATGTAAAGAAAAAGCGGTACCTCCGAGGAGAATCGAACTCCTATCTAAAGTTTAGGAAACTTCTATTCTA
>CAYSJG010000080.1:0-8388 GCA_964431295.1 uncultured Sangeribacter sp.
GATGGACGAACTCGGATTCGGCAACTGCACCAACACCGGTGCCTGCGCAGCCGAATGCCCGAAGAATATCAAGCTCTACAACATCGGCCGCATGAACCGCCAGTACATCGCGGCCAAGTGCAAGCAGTAAGTATATAAAATACAAAAATCAGGAGGCTGTGTCGCAAGTCGACACAGCCTCCTGACTTTATATTTATAGATAAACTACCCTTCCGCGGTGAGAGCAAGCTCGGCGAGGCATTTCTGCACCTCTTCGTCAGTCTTGCGAAGCTTCTCGCGGCATAGCTTCAGCAAGGTCAGCGCCTCGGCGGTATATTCAGCCAGGCGGTCTATGTCGCAGTCCTGAGCCTGCATCTTGCGGACTGTCTCTTCGAGTTTTGAGATAGCCTCGCTATATGTCAATTCAGATGATATTTCAGCCATATTATATGATAAGTGGTATTATATGAGTATCTGTTAGATCCTGGATATGATTTTGCCGTCGGCAAGCTGAGTCTCCAGCGTTGCGCCGGCAGGCGCGTCCGCGGCGCTCCGCAACGCTTTGCCGTCGAGACGCGTGATGGAGTATCCGCGCCGGAGCGTGTTTTGCGGAGAGAGTACATCCACAAGGCTGTCGATATGCTGCAGCCACTGTGTCTGCCGTGCAACGGCATCTGCGGCTGCGCGACGGATATTGTCGGCATAAAGGTCGAGCATACGTCCGGCCATGTCGGTCTTGCCGGATGAAGCCGCCGCTATAGCGCCGGCGAGAGAGTCGAGACGCTGCGTCTCGAGGAGCATGCGCTGCCTCACCATCGAGGGTATGAGGGCGGCAGCATGCCCGAGCCTTTCACGCTGCAGAGCGATGCGCTGCTGTACCGTATTTCTCATCTGCTCGCCGAGGTCGGAGGCAAGCCTGTCGGCATATCTGAGAGCGTCTACAAGCCACGCAGCCACCGCTGTCGGCGTCTTGCATCTGACGCAGGCTATCTCATCGAGCACGGTGCGGTCCCTCTCGTGGCCTATTCCCACAATCACCGGGATGGGGAATGTGGCGACGGCGCGGGCAAGTTCGTAATCGTCAAAACCGTTGAGATCGGAGGTAGCGCCGCCGCCTCTGATGATGACCACACAGTCCCAGAAGTCCGGTGCCATCTCGATACGCTCGAGCGCACTTCTGACAGAAGCGGAGGTGTCGGCACCCTGGAGCGCCGCCGGGAAGAGGAGCGTATAGAACACATAGCCTTCCGGCGTGGAGGCGAGCTGATTGACAAAATCACCGTAGCCGGCGGCTCCGGCCGCCGAGATTACGGCGATGCGCTGAGGAGTGAGCGGCACCCGTAGCTGCCTGTTGAGCTCGAGCACCCCCTCCTTGCGGAGACGGTCGAGAATTTCCCGGCGCAGACGCTCAAAATCACCCAGAGTATAGTTGGGGTCTATGTCCACGATATTCGCCGAGAGACTGTAAAGCTCGTGCATATTGGCCTCGAGGCGCAGCATGAGCTTCATCCCGTTGTCGATACGGCAGCCTGTAGCGGTGAAGAATTTGCGCTCCAGCTCTATAAAATTGAAACGCCAGATCGTAGCCTTCATACGGGCCACGGTGACCCCTCGCTCATCCTTCTCTATAATGTCCATATAGCAATGGCCGGAGGGATGGCGGCGCACATCGATAAGTTCGGCCACTACCCACGCGCCGCGCACTGCGGGATCACGCTGCAGCGCGCTCTTGATGAGCCGTGTGTATTCGAGAAGAGTCAGAGGCATAATCTACTCTGCAAATGACAACTTATGACTTAAGCCTTCAGACTTCCGACTTAACGAAGTATCAGCATGGCGTCGCCGTAGGCTCCGAAGCGATATTTCTCCTTGACAGCCACGTCGTAGGCCTTCATCACGAGGTCAAATCCTCCGAAGGCCGCAGTCATCATCAGCATGGTGCTCAGCGGCAGATGGAAATTGGTGACCATCGAATTGCATACCGTGAAGTCGTATGGCGGGAAGATAAACTTGTTGGTCCATCCCTTGGTGGGCATGATATGTCCGTTGGTGCACACGGAGGAGGCGATAGCGCGTAGCGTGGATGTGCCCACAGCGCATATCGAGTGTCCATTGTCCTTGGCTTCGTTGACCATATCCACCAGTTCGCCGCTGACATTCATCTCCTCGGAGTCCATACGGTGCTTGGTGAGGTCCTCGACATCAATCTCCTTGAAATTGCCTCTGACGGAGTGAAGAGTAAGGAATCCTCGCTCCACACCCTTGATCTCAAGTCTCTTCATCAGCTCGCGGCTGAAGTGCATACCGGCTGCCGGAGCCATCACCGCGCCTTCCACTTCAGCGAAGATGCACTGATATGCCTCGAAGTCGATATCTTCCGCCTCGCGACGGATATATTCGGGAAGCGGTGGCTTGCCGAGACTGTAGAGAAGCTGCTTGAATTCATCGTGGGGACCGTCGTAAAGGAAACGGAGCGTACGTCCGCGGGATGTAGTGTTGTCGATCACCTCAGCCACGAGGCTGTCATCATCGCCGAAGTAAAGCTTATTGCCGATACGTATCTTACGGGCCGGCTCCACAAGCACATCCCAGAATTTCTGATCGCCGTTGAGTTCACGGAGCAGAAACACTTCTATACATGCACCGGTCTTCTCCTTGTTGCCTTTGAGGCGTGCGGGAAACACTTTGGTATTGTTGAATACCATCACGTCCCCCTCTTCGAAATATTCGATGATCTCTTTGAAGCAACGGTGCTCTATCTCGCCGGTACGCGCATTGACCACCATCAGGCGGCATTCATCGCGGTTTTCCACGGGATACTGGGCGAGAAGGTCTTCAGAAAATTTGAATTTAAACTGAGAGAGTTTCATAAACTTTTCACTTGCATGTCGTCATCACGTGACGACTCATCGTTGGAAATTAAAGGAGAAGAGGCTATCATGTCGAGAGCATCCTCCATTGTGAGAATATCTTTTTCCGCATAATCGCCCACACGGGTGCGTCTCAGAGCCACCAGATGGGCGCCGCTGCCAAGGGAAACTCCGATATCTCTGGCAAGCGCGCGGATATATGTACCTTTGCTGCATACCACTCTGATGGTAAGCAAGTCGTCATGGAAATCGAGTGTCTCGATCTCCGAGATAAGGAGCGGCTTGGCGGCTATCTTGACCTCCTCTCCGCTGCGGGCGTAAGCATACGCCCTTTTGCCATCCACCTTGACCGCCGAGTACACCGGAGGCACCTGCATGATATGCCCCTTGAATTTTGGGAGAGTACTGTCGATAAGCTGCCGGTCGATGTGGGCTGTGGGGAAAGTGGCGTCAATCTCCGTCTCCAGGTCGAAACTGGATGTCGTGGCGCCAAGCTTGAGCGTGGCCACATACTCCTTCTCTCCGGCCTGCAGGGCGTCAATACGGCGAGTGGCGCGCCCGGTGCATATCAGCAGCACACCGGTGGCGAGAGGATCAAGCGTCCCCGCATGTCCCACCTTGAATTTGCGGATTTTCAGGCGCCGCTGCAAGGTACCGCGCAGACACTTCACAGCATCAAAGGAGGTCCAGCCGAGAGGTTTGTCGACAGCTATCACCTCACCCCCTACGAAGTCGCGTGCAGGCCATAGCCGCGGCTCCGCGCTTTCGCCGCCGGAGGTGCGGACGCTCTTCAGCGTCTCTGCATATCTGGAATATCCTTTTTCTCTATTTGCCATAAATAAGTTTGAACTCCAATTCAAAACTCCGGATTAAGACCCCATCTCACTGCCAGAGCAGACAAATAGTGCCGACAAGTACGCAATATACTGCAAACCATATCAGTCCGCCCTTCTTGACGAGATTGAGCATCCATTTGCAGGCGCCGCAGCCCACTATGAAGGCTGTGAAGAAGCCTATGAGCAGCGTCACGGTGTCGGTAGCCGCCTCACCTTTCGGAGTGGCCACAATATCCTTGACATCAAGCAGCGCCTCGCCGAGGATGGGGATGATGACCATCAGAAAAGAGAAGGAGGCCACTTTCTCGCGCTTGTCGCCGAGAAGTATGCCGGTGGCGATGGTGCTGCCTGAACGGCTGAGACCCGGAAGGACGGCCACAGCCTGCGCACATCCGATTATAAAGGCATCCGACCAGGAGATGTCACGGCCGCGACCGGCCGGGATAAGGTGTCCGTAGATACGGTCGCTGTAATGGGCGAAAGCGAGCAGAGTGGCGGTCACCAGCAGGCATATACCCACGATAGTGAGACCGTTGCCGAAGAATTGCTCCACCGTATCTTTGAAAAAGACGCCGACAATGCCTACGGGTATGCAGCTGAGCAGAATCTTGCAGACATAATAGAAATCGGCGTCCCTGCGGAATGTGAAGAAACTTTTGCAGAGCTTGGAGAAGAGCGGCCAGAGCACCACGATGGTGCTGAGCACCGTAGCTGCATGTATGATTAATGAAAACTGCAGCGACTCGTCGGCCGGAAGGTCAATACCGAGTATCTCTCTGAATATCTCTATATGTCCGCTGGAGGAGACAGGGAGGTATTCCGTAAGGCCTTGCACCAGACCCAGAATAAATGCATCAAGCCAATCCATGATGACTATTTGTTTTTAGATTTCCGGGGTTTGTATATGATGGCGAAGGCCATGAGCAGAAAGCCGAGGAAAGCGATTGTGGGGCCTACCACATTACGTCGGATCGAGAAAATATCGGGATTGAACTGCTCATAAGAGCTCGAGCCGCCGGCCATAAGGGCGAATCCGAGGATGATGAGCAGCAGACATGCTCCCATCATTATCAGATTGGTCTTGCCGAAAATCGGGGTGAATTTTTGCTTTGACATACTTATTTCGTTGAGAGCTCCCTTTTTTTATTAGGAATCAGGAATTAGGAATCAGGAATTGGGGATTATTTGAACAGCTTGTCGTAATCTTTTCTCAGATATCTGCGGGTGGAGATGGATGCTGCGAGGGCGCAGAGGAGCGCTCCGAGCGCTATTAGCCCCCCGGCGATGTAGAGGAATGTCGGCCAGCCGATGTAGCCGGCGATGTCGTCGAGTCCGGCCCGCGGAGCCGCTGCGACGGCGCCGGCGAGTATGCCGGAGGCTATCAGGGCAGCGAGTATGCCGGCGAGCATGTTCTGGAGCACTACCGGCATGCGTATGAATCTGTTGGTGGCGCCCACAAGCTGCATGGTGTGTATGGTGAATCTGCGGGCATAGATGGTCAGATGGACCGTATTATTGATCAGCACAAACGAGATGACTATCATCACAATGGCGATGATGCCGAGGATAGTGGTCAGCTGTCCGATGTTGTCGTTCATATTGCGTATCAGGTCGGCATCCGGGGTGGCTACCTCCTGCACTCCCTTGACCTTGGCAATCTTGGCGGCTATTTTCTGAATACTCTCAGGTGCGGCATACTGCTCCTTGAGGGAGAATGTAACCTCGGGAGATAGCGGGTTGACGCCGAAGAGAGCTTCGAGGTCCTCTCCGGTATCCTCCTTCCACTGCTCGAGAGCCTGCTTCTTGGTGGTGAGGGTGGCCTTGCGGCAGAATGGCTGGCCGGCGATGTCGGCGAGGAAGGTCTGCGCGGTGGCGTCGCTGATGCTGTCGGCCATTATCACCGTAATTTCCAACTGCTCGCGCAGCCGCTTGGTCTCGCGGGCCGCGGAGGTGCTGATGAAAGCGATGATACCGAGCAGAAGTAATACGAGGGTGACGCTGACTATGGTCGTGGCGTGCGCCGCCCAGAATGATATTTTGAATTCTTTCTGATTTTTCATACCTTTGCAGTGCCCTACGCCGACACGCGCCCCTCGGGATATCGGTCAGGGACAACAGTCGCTTCAAGCGCACGAATCACAAAGATAATATATCGGGAGGCCGTTGTCAAGAGTAATGAGCTAATTTTTACATATTAACGGCCTTCAGATACATATTTGCTGCAATTCTGATGACACCATACAGGAGAATAAATGACGGAGCGCCCGGAGAGAGATCGTACGATATGCCGCACCGACTGTCCGGCAAAGCTGCCTACTTCACACTGGGCTGCAAACTTAATTTTGCAGAGACCTCCACTATCGGCAAACTGCTGGAGGAGCGTGGTGTGCGCCGTGCGGATCCGGGCGAGACGCCCGATATTTGCGTGGTCAACACCTGCTCAGTGACGGAGACGGCCGACAAGAAGGCTCGCGCGCTACTGCGCCGCATCGTCGGCAAATGGCCGGACGCCACTGTTGTGGTCACCGGATGCTACGCACAGCTCAAGCCCGGAGAGGTCGCCTCCCTGCCGGGTGTCGACATCGTACTCGGCAGCAATGAAAAACTGCGGATAGCCGAATATCTGGACCGCTGGATAGCCGACAGAGAGGCGCTGAGCGTCACTACTTCACCGCTGGAGATTCGGGAGTTTCGCCCGTCATGCGAACGGGGCGACCGCACCCGCTGGTGGCTCAAGGTGCAGGACGGCTGCGACTATTTCTGCACTTACTGCACTATCCCATACGCCCGTGGACGATCCCGCTCGGGGAGAATCGACGACCTTGTGGCGCAAGCCGCCGAAGCCGCCGCACGCGGAGCCCGCGAGATTGTCATTACGGGAGTCAACATCGGTGAGTTCGGCCGCGACAACGGACAGCGCTTCTTCGACCTTCTGCGCGCACTCGATGAGGTCCGCGGGATAGAACGCTACCGCATCTCCTCCATAGAGCCCAACCTACTTACGGAGGAGATTATACGCTGGACTGCCGAAGAGGCGAGGGCCTTCATGCCGCATTTCCATATCCCGCTGCAGTCGGGCTCCGACAAGGTGCTCAAGCTGATGAACCGCCGCTACGACACCTCCCTCTTCCGCGAACGGGTGGAAGCCATCCGCGAGCTTAATCCGCACGCTTTCATCGGAGTGGATGTAATCGCCGGAGCACGCGGGGAGACACCGGAGGAATGGGAGAAGTCGCTGGACTTCATCGCATCCCTGGATGTGACGAGGCTACATGTGTTTCCCTATTCCGAACGTCCCGGCACCAAGGCTCTTCTGCTCGGGGATGCCGTGGATCAGCATGAGAAGCATCTTCGCGTGGCGCAGCTGACTGCTCTCAGCGATAAGAAGATTGAGAAGTTTTTCAGGAGTCAGACCGGGATGGTGCGGCCGGTGCTCTGGGAGCATCCCGCCGATGACGCACGCCTGATGTCAGGCCTTACGGACAATTACATCCGTGTCTACGCTCCCTATTCCGGCTCGCCGGAGATTTTCAACACCATATCTCCTGTGAAGCTTACAGGGATATGCTCCGTCCATCCGGAGTCAATGGCAGCCGAACAGACACTTACGGCTGATTAACCGGGATAAAAGTTTATATACAGGATGAAGAAACTGGGCGTCATAATATTAAACTGGAACGGCAAGAAACTTCTGGAGAAGTTTCTTCCTTCAGTCGCGGCGCATACGCGTGGCGAGGATGTTGAGCTGACAGTGGCCGACAACGGCTCCACCGACGGCTCCGTGGCCTGGCTGAAGGAGCATTATCCGGAGGTGAGGCTTATAGAGTTTGAGGAGAATTACGGTTTTGCGAAAGGCTACAATCTCGCATTGGAGCGCACACGTTACCCATATACGATACTGCTCAACTCCGATGTGGAGACCCCCGAGGGATGGTGGCAGCCGATGCTTCGCTTCATGGAGAGTCATCCGGAAGCGGGAGCCTGTCAGCCCAAGATACTCTCTTACAACGATAAGGAACGATTTGAATATGCCGGCGCTGCAGGAGGGATGCTCGACCGTCTTGGCTACCCGTTCTGTCGCGGACGCTTCTTCGATATAGTGGAGGAGGATAAGGGACAATATGACGGCATGCCTGTGGAGGTGGCCTGGGCCTCCGGGGCGGCACTCATGGTACGCACAGAGCTGTATCTGGAGCTCGGCGGCCTTGACGCTGACTTTTTCGCCCACATGGAGGAGATAGACCTTTGCTGCAGAATGTGGGGAAGCGGACACCCGGTCTACGCGCTCTCCGACTGCAAGGTGTATCATCTCGGCGGTGGCTCGCTGCCGCAGGGCAATCCGCGGAAAACATATCTCAACTTCCGCAACAATCTCCTGCTGCTCCACAAGAATCTGCCGAAAGGTCGTCGGCGCAGGATACTCTTCGTGCGCCGACTTGCCGACACACTGGCATGGGCGAAATTTCTGATGGCCAGAGACACGGCTAATGCGGGAGCGATACTGCGGGCCCACAAGGATTTTCGCAAGATGCGCCGCAATTACACCGGCACTGTGACCGGAGACTATATGCGGCATATCCCCGGCGCGGAGAGATATGTGGTCATAGAAAGATACCTCCTGGGCAAAAAATCATAAATTCCTAATTCCTAATTCCTAATTCCTAATTCCTAATTCCTAATTCAATATGAACCGTCCGCTCTTT
>CAYSJG010000081.1:0-8372 GCA_964431295.1 uncultured Sangeribacter sp.
GCTACCCCATTAGGATCTTCTACCGAACAGAGAATGCCGGTCGCAGGAGCGATGTACGGCAGTGCGAGTTCGTCCAGATGGGGCGAATTGGCAAAGTCGGCATTGGGCCGATATATTAAGATATTGTCATAGTTGCCGGCATTGAATATAACGGGAGTGTCGGTTTTCTCGTCATGGACCGCCACAAGATCGGTGAAAGGAGATTCATTGCCCCATAAATCAATGGATTTGAATCTGAAGCTCTCACGGTCGGGGAGCAGAGTGGAACTGATGTCGGCACTGAATTCCTGTCCCGGCTCACAGCCAGAGGTTTTGATTTTAAGAATGGGCGTATCCGAGTCTTCTTCATATATCGCCAAAAAAGCCACGGCGTTGCCATTGGCATCGGCCGGCACCTTCCACTTGGTGATATAACTGCTTACGCGCGAGCCCGAGACTTCGAACATGGAAATATCGGACGGCATGCCGGGGGCCTTTTCGGGATTGGATTGCATAGCCGAATACGCATTCAGCAAACCATGGCCTACCTTTTTGACAGACGAATATCCGGTCTGCAAGGGATCGATTGGTGAAGATGAATCAAGAATTATTCGCTTAACCCGCTGAGGGGTCAGGCTGCTGCCCTGAAATTTAGAGACGACGAGGGCTGCGACTCCCGACACATGAGGGCATGCCATAGATGTTCCGTTCATAAATCCATATTTGCCTCCCGGGTAGGTGCTGTATATACCTTTGGCGTCATAATCACCGCCGGGTGCCGCTATATCGACCCAGTAGCCGAAGTTCGAGAATGATGATTTCAGGCCCGAGCTTGAAAGCGCGGATACAGTAATGAGCGCCGATCTGTCAATTTCGGGATTGTTGATTGGGCCCGGGGGAATCTCGGAGTTCTCATTTCCTGCGGCGAAAACCACCAATCCGCCGTTCATGGGACTGCTGTCATACTTTCCGGCGTTTTTAATAAAATAGTTGATGGCCTCAACCGCTACCGGTGAAGATTGGTCGACACTGCACCAGCTGTTGGACGAGATTACAGCGCCATTGTCGGCGGCATATATGAAGCCCTTGAACAGGCTCCAGTCATCAATGAAAGAGTGACCCGAGCCGTTGTTGATGCCTATGCTCATCACACGCACTCCGGTAGTTGTGCCGTTGCCGCCGGCTATGCCGCATACGCCGGTGCCATTGTTGTTGACCGCCGCTATCGTTCCGGCGATGTGCGTGGCATGATTGGAGAAATCGCCGTCTTCGAAAAACGTTAGTCCATGTATGTCGTCGACATATCCGTTGCCATCGTCATCGACACCCGGCTGCCCGTTAAGCTCCGCCTCGTTTACCCACATATTGACAGCGAGGTCGGGATGCGTGTAGTCGATTTGCCCGTCCATTACCGCAACAATTACATTGCGCTTGCCGGTTTCGATTTGCCATGCTTTTTCAAGATTGATGTTGGCACAATCGGGCGAGGCATAATGCCACTGGTGATCATAGAGCGGGTCATTGACTGCTGCCGCCGACTGTGCTTTCACTCCATACTTTGAGAGCTGAGGCGCGGTCAGGGTGTCAATGACTGTTTCTTTGTCATGCGGAATCATGATTCGCTGTGTCGGACGCACATATCTGATGCCATTTTTGCCCGAGAAGCCTTTGACTTCTTTGGTTACGGCGGCGGCCGAAGGCACTTCAACCTTATACCACAGATGCAGACCACTTTCTCTGTGACGTGCCTCAAGAGTCTTGTTGGGAGCCGGAGGGATAATCCGTTCGAATTTCAGGTCGGGATGGGCAGAGATTATTGAATCTGCAGTCATCTCATCTTCAAACTTGATCTGAAACGACTCCAGCAGGCCGTCAGCGGCATGGACGTTCGCGGCCGCGCATATCATTGTCGCTACATATAATAGCGCTTTATTGAATACTGTCATAAATTAAATAATTGTTATCTGAGTTTAAGCCGGGCAGACGTGCTTCCTGCCTTTTTTGTTTTGTGGAAGAATCGCATCAGTCGTGTTGAGGTTGATTATCCGGATATTCGTTAAAGAGGGTTTTGCAGAGGTCGCTCCAGCCGGTCAGTTGGTCAAATCGGCATTGATGATAACGGGCTACCGTGTTGTCTTTGGCAAGTTTATCGCTGAAATAGACATTGTAGATAAAATCGTGTTTGCCGTTGGTCTGCTCGTGATAGACAAGGATTTTGTCAATCTCCTGCTGCACGTTGTTGACGTATGGCGTCAGAGCCACATTGCCGGTATAGATGCAGGCATTGCGAAGGTAGTCATTCAGGTCGATCGCACGCGACGGGTGGGGTTTCTCAAATACCGAATCTCTCTTCTCGGTCATACTCATCAAGGCTCGCAGATAGCCCCGTCCGTATTTCTCGCCGTTGACAGCCGGAGCGTCAGTGCAGCTCGATACGCCGCCGACCGAGGTTTTCATGTAAGAGAATGTGGCATTAAGCGCTGACCACAAGCCTGACAGGTCATCGAGACGGGTAAGCTCAATCACCGCGCCGAAATATCCGGCGTCATGATATTCTTTCCATAAATTGATAGTGCGCCCGGCCGTCCGTTTCAGGGCGTCCTCCAAGGGTACGCCGGCTGTCAGGTCGCCGACAAAAGAGGCGTAATCGTATGATACATCAGGGATTGAGAACGGCGAGCCGAGCAAATAGTCTGTCAGTCCCTCCCATTCGGCCAGCATCTCAATGCTTCCCTGCTGACATGAATGGGCCATCATGGCCGCGAGATGGATGCCGGAGTTATGGATCCCTTCGGCCACCTGATAAGTCGCCATGATTTTGCGCCCGTCAGATATGGTGGCGCGGGTCTCTATTGCGGGCAAATCCAGTTCGGGACGAAACGTCGCACCGTGGCCGGCAAATATTAGGATATATTTCCGTCCCGGGTAAACTTGGGCGGACCATTTGATGAACTCGGTTAGATTCTTGCTGTCGGTTATTTCAAAATCCTCGGGCGCTGAAAAGGTGCCATCAACGGTCAGCTGTCCGTTTTCGCCTTTATATCGACGAATGCCGTTGTGAGCATCGCCCTCTCCTTCGCCGGAAAACTTGAACAGGCAGGTTACCGTCACATCCTCATTTGACATATCGGCAGCCGACCGGACAGCAGCCAGCGTGGTAAGGTCGTGGGCCGCGTCACCGCCCGAGCAATAATACATCAGGCAGTAACCATGAGGCTCGGTGTCAGTCGGCACCTCAGGCTCCGACTCTTTATCGCTGCAGGCATACAGGAATATGCACAGCAGCGATGCAAGAGCCTTGCCTAATAGTGTCGTATATAATCTCATCAGAATACGAAGTTGATGCCGAAGTCAAAATCCTTCACATCAAGAGCGGTGACTTCACCTTTGGCATCTATGCCGATGGCAACTCCCGCGGGGTGATTGAGCAGGTAATCATGCATTTCATTCCCGGCGACAGCTTTATGGAAATTATGTCCGGATGAATTTGAGTGAACGAGCTTCCCATCCTTGTAGCTTGCTGCGGAGAGGGAAGCGTTGACCTTGAATTGATAGGTCTTGGATGCATCGATGTTCTGTTTGGGAACGAATGTGAGGATTGCGCCGGCTTTCTGGGGCAACGGGGTCTTGCTGTCGGTGGATTTCCAGATGTTTTGGCTCTTTGTCACGGCCTGAGAGGTGAATGTGCCGTCGGGATTGGCAAAGTGAACGGTGACATCGGCGGTGCTGAGTACATCTTCCCCGATTTCAAACGAAATCTGATACATGCCTGTCCATGTAGCGTTAGTGTCGGGGGTGTCCGGTTCATCGTTGTCGTCACCGCCGCAGGCAGTGAAACCGAAGCCGACCAAAGCAAGAAGCATGGCCAACATAATTCTTGAAAAAATTTTTTCTTTCATTGTTGTTTAACTGTTATTTTGTTAATGATTGATTTATCTGATGATTTTGTGGCCGTCGGATGTGATGACTATACCGCGATATGAGGAATTTACCTCAAGGCCGAACACATTGTAGTATCTGACATCGGGCTTGCATCCATCGTCGGCTGTGATGCCGTCGATCCCGGTGCCATCTGTCTCAAACGGAAGTTCCAGCTGCGTCTGATATGCCTGTCGGCCGTTAAAATTGACAGTGACTTCCAAAGGAACTTTGCCATCATCTTCTTTGACAATGTCGGCTGTCACTTTGTCAAGAGGAACTTTCAGCGTGGCCGTGCAGTGCATTTCCCCTTCGGCCCATGCCTCATCTTTATACTCTTCGGTGGTGACGTCGTCATACAGTTTGGCACTGACAGTCACGGTGGGTTCTCCCGATTCGGGGCGCCCTACGTAGGGATAGCCGTAGCTCATATCCACCGTGACGACGGCCTCCTTGTCCTCCGGCACCCTGTAGATTGTCTTGTCAAGACTTATCTGAGGCAACAAGACATCATTGACTATGGCTTCAAATGTATAATTGGCCGGTGCAAAGTCCGCAGAAGTGACTTTGCATGCATATTTGCCCGGTTTAAGTTTGTCGCCGAACTCAAGTTTTAACGTAGCTATTGCCGCAAGGGAGGGAGAATCCGATTTAAGCTCAAACTCCTCATCTTTTTCAGCTATGATGGTCTGAGGGTCATTGGCCTCAGTCAGTGTCCAATGGAGATGTTTCACCCCGGCGAAGTCGGCGGCCTCGTAAGGATATCCGCTTGTCAGAGTCAATTCAGGTGTCAATGCAGTGCCTTTCGATTCCTCCCATAATTCAATTATCATGTCCGGCTCGGAGGGAAACGTCAGCTCTGTCTCGTAGGAAAACAGCCCGGGAGTGATCTCAGCCGTCAGTTTATATCGACCGCCACGTACAACTGCGAATCCTGCAATTATATCCTTCTTGACGTTAGCGGAAAACTGTGGTTGTTTGAAAAATGAGGTCAGATTATCTGTGTCTTGTCGCACGATGTTGCCGTTCAAATCCTTTATTTCGTATGTGAAAGCTGGATTGGCCGGGGCAACATAATCGTCAGGAATTGCAGTGCAGTTGAATATTGTCATAGTGAAATTTTGGAGGCCGGTATGCAACCCCTCTCCATCCCAGTCTTTGAGGTGCTGATACTCAATAACCCTTGTCGTCGTCACCGAGAGGTTCTTTACGGCAAGGAAACTGTAGTCTCCTGCAAGCGGGATATAGTCTTCCTGCTGCGCCCAAAGGGCGGAGGAAGTAAGCAGGCACAGCATTGCAGGCAAATATTTTATTGCACTTTCAAGGTACTTCTTTTTCATTGCATATCGTATTTAAGAAATCAGAAGCAAATTTAGCTAAATTAGCCTACACAGAGAAGGTGCACGGTCCCCTGCTTGTCCCACATGCGGTCAAAATATGTCCCAAATCTCCCCTAAAAAGTGTTTCAAATTTTCAAACAATTGATGATTAGCCTATTATGCGCAATAGCCCTGAGACGCGGAAGTAAGTACTGCTGTTGGTCAGGCCGATTTTATTGTTTAATTTTGCAGTAAAATCATCAACATACGCATACAATGACACGACATACTTTGACCATCCTTGTTTTGCTGGGCATCTCCCTTGTGCTCCCGGCTAAAACCGCCGGGCGGCAACACGCCGTCTCGGAGAAAATAATTATGGAGCTATACATCGAGCATCCCGACAGCTGTCTGGGATTGCTTGACAAGGCGCAGGCCGGGAAGATCGAATCCGACTTACCCGTTTTTCAGATTGACCTCCTTCGCGCCATGTGCTACGAAATAAAGGGTGACTATCCCACCAAAGAGCGTTGCACCCGGAGGCTGCTTGAGGCCGACTCGGTCAGGCTTGTCCCGGAGAGAAAGCTGAAGGTGATGGTGATGCTCGCCGGAGTCCTCGACCGCCAGAACAAGTATGAGGACGCCGTAAAAGTTTGCCGCGAGACCGTCAACCTGGCGCGCGGAATGGGCAAAAAGAAAGAGGAGGCTGAAATGCTCTCCACCCTTGCCCGAATAAGCTACGGCATGAAAGACAACCGGGCCGCGCAGGCATACTTCACCCAGGCCATCGACCTGCTGAAAAACACCTCGGACGTGCACGAGATGGCGTTTCTGTCAACAATCTACGGCGAGGCGATGACCTTCCTGATTGATACCGGCCAACGCAAGGATGCCATCGAACTCGGGCACCAGCGCGAGGTCCTTATCGAAAAGATGAGTCGTCTGCCGGGTCCTCCTGCCGGATATATCGACCAGCAATACGGCTTCCTATATGCCAAGATGGCACTTCTCCTTGCCGAGGAAGGACGTAATAAGGAGGCTGCCGCCACCTACGACAAATTCTGTAAACTTGACTTTGCCAAGACCCCGACCGGGAAATCGTTCATAGTGCCGTATCTGCTTAAAGTCGGCCGGTATGCCGATGCTCTGCACAACAACGAGGCCTATATCAGCGCTTTCGCGGGCGATACTGTCAGCTATGATTACCTCGGGGCTTTGCAGAATCAGGCCGAGGCTTATCGTGGATTGAAGGATTTCAAGGCCGCTGATTCATATATGCAGCGCTGCTACGCTTTGCAGGACAGCATTTATAAGCGCGAATCCGAAAGCAAAGCCCATGAGTATGCCGCCTTGTTCGATTCGCAGGAAAAAGAGCTGCAGCTCACCGAGGCCCGCGCTCAGTCACAGCGCATGACTATCCTGATTGTCAGTTCGGCGATACTGATAGTTCTACTCCTTTTCATCCTTTGGTTTGTGGTAAGGAATCTGCGAAGGACCCGGGAACGCAACCGCATCGACGTCCGGCGCATCGACGAACTGATTGCCCAGAAAGAGGACCTGCGAGGGGCTTACGCACAGTCGAGGCTGTCGGTGTCCGACCCTGAGAATCAGGATTCTATAGCTGAGCATACAGCCTCGCAACAGACAGATATGGAAAAAGATTATAAGTTGTTCATGCACATGGACACCATCATCATCCAAAAGCGGCTGTTCCTTAATCCCAAACTCACCCGCGAAGAAATCCTCAGTGCTACCGGCGTAAGCAAGAACTCACTGGTGCCCATCCTGCGCAAATACGCCGAATGCAGCAACTTCAACGACTACATCAATCGTCTGAGGCTGGAATATGCCATCAAACAGATTAAGGCAAACTCACTCATGACCATCGACGCCATTGCCGAGTCATCCGGATTCAACAGCCGTAGCACTTTCTACCGCACATTCCAGAACGTCTACGGCATGACGCCCTCGCAATACATTGACATCCAAAAGGAATCTCATCCCACAAAGGAGACAGAGCACAACACTGACCCGGACGCAGAGTGATAATTCAATTCAAATAAATAACTATAACGATGAAAAGGCCAAGACATATCTTTCTTTTTCTTGCAATGGCACTTATGGCCGGCGGATTGACGTCATGTGAAGATGACCCTATTGGACCCGACGCCTCGGAAGAGGAAGAAAATCCCGATGAAACATACCAAATGCCGACCGAAGACGTAGTGACAACCCTTATCAACCATCCAGTCGCCGTTCTCCAGTCGGGATATGATGAAGTGTCGGAGCGTGTTATCGCCCGTATGACATCCAAGACCTCAAGCGTGACACCCGACACTAAGGTTGTCCTTATGAACGGCAAGGATGATTTCACCATCACCCCTGAGATATGGAATAGTCTGAAAGAGGTTTATGACCGAGGCGGGGTAATAATGATTACCAATCCCGATGAAGGCACACGTGGCTGGCTGGAAAAATCTCTGGAATTCAACAACACCTCCAAGGACCCCGACGGAGACGGCAAGCCCGACTGGGACGGAGCACCGGCCGGGACGTCTGTTTTAGATATGTATGCCTTTACAGCTTCGGGCGATGATCTTGAACTTGTCGACATTTATAAACCCGGCCCTCACAGCCACGAAGTCCAGACTGTGGATTCGCTTGGAAATACCACCATCGAAACCGTACATCATGATGGCGATGAGGAACCATCTCAGTATCAATATGGTCAATTTGCTGAGAGCGTGGCCGAATGGGTCAATATGGTTCTCACTCCCGACGTTCCAACCGCACGGTCGCGCAGTGGTGCCTCGCGAACCGGAAGCGAAGCTGAGGAATATTTCAGCAAAGGAGAAACTGACACAAAGATAATGTACATTACCCTTTATCAGGCATCCATCTATAAAGATTACTTTGATAAAAAAAATCCTCTTACTGCCGTGACACTCCCGGTAACCATAAAGGAACATGCAAGCGCCGCCTATAACTTCGATGACGGATGCGATTACTATTATGTGGAAGTCACCGCACAGATTCAGGGATCTAATATATGGAAGGGTATCCATAAACACCATCGAGCTGAAATGTTTACGGGATGGTCACAGGCGGGGTATGCCATTGACCAGATTGACATTGCCCACAAACTTACCGCCAAAG
>CAYSJG010000082.1:0-8195 GCA_964431295.1 uncultured Sangeribacter sp.
TCGGTCGCCCCTGCGTTAACATTTTTTGTGAGATGGGGTCTAATTAGCTGAAGGCGCTTTAAGGTATGGGGACTACGACTCCTGAATTATAAAGAGCGCGCTTCCTAAAACTTTTTTACAAATCATGTTGTTTCTATAACAAAAGTTAATATCAACCGATTCCACAGATGGATTGCCCGGCAATACATTGAGGAATCTATAAAAAGAAATATTCGCTATGAAAAAATTGCTACTTACCCTCTG
This sequence comes from uncultured Sangeribacter sp., assembly GCA_964431295.1. Classification (GTDB taxonomy): domain Bacteria; phylum Bacteroidota; class Bacteroidia; order Bacteroidales; family Muribaculaceae; genus Lepagella. The sequence continues at coordinate 244 of CAYSJG010000082.1, forward strand.
TATCGCTGCATTCGCAGCTTTTGGCGCAATGGCGCAAAAAGGTCAGAACGGTGTAGGCATCAATCTCGGTGTCGCTCCGGTAGTGGAGAGCGGATGGGATGTCTGCAACTTCGGTCTCGGCATAAAGTATCAGTACAACATCACCGACCCCGTGCGTCTGGAAGCCGACTTCAACTATTACTTCTCCGATAAGGGGACAAGCTTCCTGGACATCACAGCCAATGCACAGTACCTCTTCCACATCAACAGTCGCTTCAATCTCTATCCTACTGTAGGTCTGGGATGGGGCAACATACACCAGAACCATAACTACAGCCGCTTCGTCTTCCAGATCGGTGTGGGCGCAGAATTCAAGATCGCAAGAAACTTCACAACTGACTTTGAATTCAAGTATCAATATGTAAAGGACTTCCAGCGTCTGCCGATACAGATTGGATTCAACTATAAATTCTAACGATATCGCATAATTCCCGATTCACAGACTTATGGAGGATGTATCAGTGATTGCCGATACATCCTCTATTATTATTATGTCCGCTCAGAAAGGGAGGGAAGAGAATGAGCGATGCGTCTGACGCCGTCGCATAAGTATTACAGTCACAGCCATCAATGCAAACCAGACCCAGACCGCCCATGCAGGCACTTCCAAAATTACTGCATCCCCATAAAGATATGCGAGAAGGGTTTGCGTCCATTGCGGAAACAGGTCGATGGCAGTGGTAAGGAATTGGGGCTCATGACCGATGGCTGAGATTAAAAAATAAATTGCAGCAGCCACGACAAATACAGGAAGTAACGGCAGCAGCAGAAGGTTGGCTATCAGAAAGTGAACCGGCATCAGTCCGAAATAATAAGAGGTGAGAGGCCAGGTGAACAATGTGGAGACAAGCGAAGCCAACAGAATAGCGACCAGATTATAGGTGTGCGGATGATTCTGCCTGTCTATAAAATTCAGCCGTCCGGCCAACAGACATAGTCCGGCCACACAGGCGAAACTCATCTGCAGTCCGCAATTCCAGAGCGAAAGGGGAGAGAAGAGAAGTATAAAAGCCGTGGCCATACAGAGTGATGAGAAACCGTCCCTATCTCGGCCGGAGACATATCCCGCCGCAGTAAGGGTGAGCATCACCGCCGCTCTCACGGCCGAATAGCTCATGCCCGTAAGCACTACATACAGCCATACGCATACCGCACATATCACAAACCTCGAGCGCCAACCTCCTTTCAGTAGGACTATCGGCTTGAGCAGCCATAACATCAGCGCCGCGATTATACCGACATGCATACCGCTGACAGCGAGTATATGCGATACTCCGGCATCGGCAAACAGCCTGCGCGAGTCACGTGACATTACGGATGACTCCCCGAGCAATACTGTCTTGCATAGCACTTTTGAGAACTCGCTGAGATGCGTGTCGTCAATCCTGCTGACAAGATACTGCCTCACGCGCATGGCGCTGATGGCCAATGTGGTGCTTTCACCTATTATTTCCGGCCGACCGTATGCTTTCATACGCACGGGACACTGTATAGGCTCAAAGGGTATGATCGACTGCGTATGAGCCACCATAGGCTGCATCTTCCCTTTCACGACCACCACATCACCGGGCTGAAGAGGGTAGCGTGCATTGACATATACCATCGCACGCACATCGTCTGAAAATTGCCGCGTCGCTGCCGGAGAGACTGCGCTGACATTGGTCTGCGCTAAAGATGAGTCATTATCCGCCGATATCACGATGGAGCTGATCCTGACAATATGCCTGTCCCCGCTGTTTTGTGCCACGGATGTCAACACTACACCCCGCAGTTCACCGTATCCTTCCACCGCAACCAATCGGGGCGGCAGCAATAGAGTTGCCGAAAAAAAGGCAAGGGCAAAATAGAGAAGAGGCGCAAAAGCTCTTCGCAGGAAGAGAAAAGCGAATATGGAGAGTCCGAAAGGGATGCCCGCACACCACAGAGGCAGTCTGACGCTAAAAAAAGTCTCTCCGCATGCCACGGATAAAATACCCAAGCATACGGAGAAGAAAATGATTATGGCATGGCGCGACTGCATGACACAAGCGTTGGAGCGTGCTTATTAATATTACACTTCAGTATCTCTCTGAAGCCAGAAATCGTAGGCTAAGAGAGCCTGATTATGAAGCATCTCAAGACCATTGACCGCAACAGCGCCATGCTCCCGCGCCTTACGCATGAAGAGTGTCTCTTCAGGATTGTAAATACAGTCAAAGAGTAGATGCCGCGAAGTGAGACATTCATAAGGGATATCCGGGCAGCTGTCTGTCTTCGGCGACATCCCTAAAGGGGTAGCATTGACTATCACAAGATTTTCTGCCATCACTTCAGGAGTAAGGTCGGCGTAAGTGAGGCGGCCATACCCCGGAGCAAGCTGCTCACCAGCATTGCGTGATACATTGACGGGCTTAAATCCAAGCTGATGGAGCGCATAACTCACAGCCTTGGCTGCACCTCCAGTGCCGAGGACCAACGCACTTGCGCCTCTGACATCACCGAATTTCTCCAGATAGGGAGCCACGGCTTTCATAAAGCCCGGCGCATCCGTATTGTGGCCGAAGAGCCTGATATTGTCGGAGGATCCGGCCACACGCTCTATCCTGATAGTGTTGACCGCGCCTATAGCCTTCGCGGAGTCAGTGAGTACGTCGCACGCTCTGAAAGCATCCTCCTTATACGGGATGGTGACATTCAGCCCGAGCACACGGGGATGTCGTTTGATCCAGGGGATTACAAGCGAAAAATTCTGAAATTCTTCAAGGGTATATGATGAGGAGATTCCCTCCCGGCGAAATTTCTCGTTAAAGAAACGCGCCGAGAAGGAATGTCCAAGTGTCTTGCCGATAAGGGCGAAGTCCGTCTGCATGATACTACTGACGGATTACCAGATGATGACTCTGTCTTCCAGGGGACGATACAGAGGATCTCCCTCGCCGATGCCGAAAGCTTCGATAAACGGAGTGATGTTGCGCAGAGTGACGTTTACACGGTTTTCACCGAGCGAGTGCGGGTCGACTTTTGTCAGACGGGCGATCTCCTCGTCGCGGATATTTCCTGCCCATACATTCGCATAAGCGAGATAGAAACGCTGCTCGGGTGTAAGTCCGTCTATCACCGCCGGCTCCTTACCTGCCACAGCATCCTTATATGCCGTCATGGCCACACGCAGACCGCCCTGGTCGGCGATATTCTCTCCGAGAGTGAATCGCCCGTTGGCATTTACACCCGGGAGCACCTCTACAGCGTCAAACTGCGCCACGAGCTTGTCGGCAAGCAGTTTGAATTTGTCGGCGTCCTCAGGAAGCCACCAGTCAGCGAGATTGCCGTCCTTGTCATACTGACGGCCGCTGTCGTCAAATCCGTGGGTCATCTCATGACCTATCACCACGCCGATAGCTCCATAGTTGAGCGCATCGTCAGCGCTCTTGTCGAAATATGGAGCCTGCAGTATAGCTGCCGGGAAGCATATTTCATTGGTGGTAGGCATATAGTAAGCATTCACGGTCTGGGGAGTCATGAGCCACTCCTCGCGATCCACGGGCTTGCCTACCTTGTTATAGTTGTCGCGGTTGAACCATACGGAGGCATTATAGACATTCTCCTGATAAGATTTCTCGGGGTCTATGTCGATGCCTGAATAATCTTTCCATTTGTCAGGATAGCCGATCTTCACGGTGAAGGCAGCGAGTTTCTCACGCGCCTTGGCCTTGGTGGCATCGCTCATCCATGTGAGATTGTCGATATGCTTGCCGAGAGCCACGCGGAGATTCTCCACGAGGGTCTCCATATATTTCTTGTTTTCCTCCGGGAAATATTTCTGCACATACAGCTGACCGATGGCTTCGCCAAACATGGAATTGGGCACAGCCATAGCTCTCTTCCATCTTGCCTGCTGCTCCTCTTTGCCGGAGAGGACCCTATCGTAAAATTCAAAGTCAGCCTGCTGGAAATCATCTCCGAGAAGCTGCGACGAGTCAGCGACTATCTCGAAAGCGAGAAGGTCACGCAGCTGCTGCTCGGTCATCTCCGGGAGATATGAATTGAGCCAGTCTATATATTTGACACTCGATATGTTGACACGGTCGAACGCAGGTATGTCAAGGGCGGTGAAATATGCTTTCCACGGAATATTGGGATATTTGACCACGAGCTCATCCAGGGTCATCGGATTGTTGCGCAGACCCGGATTGCGGCGCTCCTCGCGAGTCTTCTTATGCTCGGCCACTTTAGTCTCATAGTCTATCACAGTGTTCCAGATACGATCGGCGTCCTTCTGGCTATATCCTGCGAGCGTCATGATTCTCTTTACATATTTCTCGTATTCCTTGAGTATGCGGGCATTCTCCTCGGTCTTTTCGAGATAATAATCGCGGTCGCCCATACCGAGTCCTACTTCACCGATATGCATCATATTCATGTAGGAATCGTTATAGTCGGCTCCCACACCGGTGGAGAAAAGGGTAGAGGAGATACCGGTGTGCATCCATGCGAGCGTGGCGGGCAGCTGATCCATGGTGAATGCGCCCACTTTCTCAAGCATCGGCCTGATGGGTACGGCACCCTCGGAAGTGAGTTTCACAGAGTCCATGGCCATCATATAAAGGTCATGTATCTTCTGGGCATTTGTGCCTCTGACTTTGGATTGGGGATCCTCCTCCAGACCGTCGATAAGGTCCTTAAGCTGCGTGCGCGCCTTTTCACGAAGGAAATCGAACATGCCGAAACGCGCATATTCAGGCTGCAGCGGGTTGGCCTCCATCCATCCGCCGTTGGCGTAACGGTAGAAGTCTGCTTTAGGACTTACGGTGACATCCATATTCTCGCGGTTGATGCCATGTCCGGACACTGCTGTGTCCGCAGAGGCCACCGTAGTCATGGATGCAAGTATTAAAGACGAAGCTGTCATAAATTTTTTTATATCCATATAAGTAAGTTTGTCATTATTATTTTCTGCAAATATAATGCCAATTTATGAATTTTCGCAATGATTGCTGTTCTATAACATGCAGCGACAATATATTTTTACTAATTTTGCATTATGGTTTCAATCAACAGTCTCGGCGTAGAATTTTCCGCCAAACCTCTCTTTGCAGATGTCAGCTTTGTAATCAACCGTACCGACCGCATAGCGCTTGTCGGCAAAAACGGTGCGGGCAAATCTACCATGCTGAAGATAATAGCGGGCTGTCAGCAGCCCACATCCGGTAGTGTGACGATGCCTTCGGATGTGACCATAGGATATCTGCCTCAGCAGATGACTCCGGCGGACGACACTACTCTGCTCGAAGAGACACGCAAGGCATTTGCCGACAGGCTGAAGAGGCAGGCGGACTATGACCGCCTCAATGCCGAGCTGGCCCGGCGCGAGGACTACGAGAGCGAATCATACGCGCAATTGCTGGAACGTATAGATGTATTGAGCAACCGCCTCGCCATGGAAGCCGGCGACAACATGGACGCCGAGATAGAGCGCACGCTGACAGGACTCGGCTTCAAGCGCTCGGACTTTGACCGACCTACTTCGGAATTTTCCGGAGGCTGGCGTATGCGAATCGAGCTTGCCAAAATTCTTCTGCGTCGCCCGGATCTACTTCTCCTCGACGAGCCGACCAACCATCTTGATATCGAGTCGATACAGTGGCTTGAGCAGTTTCTCGCCAAGAAGGCGGGAGCTGTACTGCTTGTCAGCCACGACAGAGCCTTTCTTGACAATGTCACCAACAGGACAGTGGAGATCAACTGCGGCAAACTCTACGACTATAAAGTGTCATACAGCGAATATGTGAAGCTGCGTGTGGAGCGCGTGGAGCAGCAGGTACGCGCCTGGCAAAACCAGCAGAAGCAGATAGCCGACATCAAGGACTTCATAGAGCGCTTCCGCTACAAAGCCACCAAAGCAGTGCAGGTGCAGAGCCGCATAAAGCAGCTGGAGAAGATAGTGCCTATAGAGGTGGATGAGGTGGACCGCTCAAGGATAAGCATCAAATTTCCTCCGGCGCCCCGCAGCGGCGACTTCCCCCTTATCCTCGAAAATGTCGGGAAGGCATACGGAGACCATCAGGTGTTTGACCACGCCGAATTCACTATCCGGAGAGGAGAGAAGGTGGCCTTTGTAGGGAAAAACGGCGAAGGCAAATCCACGCTTGTGAAGTGTATAATGGGGGAGATCCCTTATACCGGCACCCTCAAGATAGGTCATAATGTCACAATCGGATATTTCGCGCAGAATCAGGCTCAGCTCCTTGACGGCTCGCTGAGTGTCTTCGATACGATAGACAGGGTTGCCGTAGGCGATATACGCACCAAGATCCGCGACCTTCTCGGCGCCTTCCTGTTTCGCGACAATGACATCGACAAGAAAGTAAGTGTGCTCAGCGGCGGTGAGAAGACACGCCTGGCCATGGTGCGTCTGCTTCTGCAGCCGGTCAATCTGCTGATACTCGACGAGCCAACCAATCACCTGGACATGCGCACAAAGGATATACTCAAAGATGCGGTCAAAGCGTTTGAAGGCACCGTAATCGTTGTGAGCCATGACCGAGAGTTTCTCGATGGCCTTGTCGACAAGGTGTATGAGTTTGGCGATGGACGCGTAAAGGAGAATCTCGGCGGCATTTATGACTTCCTCCGCAGCAAGAATTTTTCAGACCTGCGCGATATCGACAAGGGGGAGACTCCACTGCCATCTTCCGCGGCTTCACCCAAAGTAGCCGCATCCGCATCCACGGAGACTCCCTCTCAGACAGTAGCTCCCCAATCGACGGCCAAACGGTCGTATGCCGAACAGAAGGAGTATGACAAGATTATCAGAAAGGCCGAGAAAGCTGTCAAGAGTGCCGAAGATGAGATAGCCCGACTTGAGAGCGAGCTGGTAGCATGCGAAGAGAAGATCTCCGCAGGAGCACACGATGAAGAGCTTCTTGCCAAATATGCGGCCACGCAGAAATCGCTTGAAAACGCCATGTCCGTATGGGAGCTCGCTTCTCTTGAGCTTGACAATCTTAAAAATCCGTCATAATCTCATAGACATAATCAATTACTGAGAGACTGAGATGGAGAATCTGAGACTCTTTCCGAAATTCCCATCTATTTCCAAAATCAAATACGGGGCCGCATCGCAATTGCGATACAGCCCCGCATTATATATTGCTTGAGTTGCCTATTACATCATGCCGCCCATTCCGGGAGCTCCCATCGGGGGTACAGCCGGGGTGTCCTCGGGTTTGTCGGCGATGACACATTCGGTGGTGAGGAACATGCCGGCGATGCTGGCGGAGTTCTCAAGAGACACACGTGTCACCTTGGCGGGATCGATGACGCCTGTCTCGTAGAAGTTTTCAAAGGCATCTGTGCGGGCATTGAAGCCGAAATCGCCCTTGCCGTCCTTGACCTTCTGGAGTATTACAGCGCCCTCAAGACCGGCGTTGAGCATGATCTGACGCATCGGCTCTTCGATAGCGCGACGTATGATGGCGATACCTGTATTCTCATCCTCGTTGGCGCCCTTGAGCTGATCGAGAGCCGGGAGACAACGGATGTAAGCCACACCGCCGCCGGGGACGATACCTTCGGCGATAGCGGCACGTGTAGCGCTCAGAGCGTCGTCCACACGATCCTTCTTCTCCTTCATCTCCACCTCGGAGGGTGCGCCGATATAAAGTACAGCCACACCACCGGCGAGCTTGGCGAGACGCTCCTGAAGTTTCTCCTTGTCGTAGCTTGAAGTTGTGGTCTCTATCTGGGCCTTGATCTGTGCCACACGGGCGCTGATAGCCTCTTTCGAGCCGGCGCCGTTGACGATAATGGTACGGTCCTTGTTGACTGTGATCTTCTCGGCTGTACCGAGGCTATCCACAGTGGCCTGCGCGAGAGCCATACCCTTGACCTCGCTGATGACTGTGCCGCCGGTAAGCACGGCGATATCCTCGAGC
>CAYSJG010000083.1:0-8141 GCA_964431295.1 uncultured Sangeribacter sp.
GCCTTGCCGAGCGTACCTGTGAATATGTCGATCTTGCCATAGCAGTCAAACTGCTCTGCGACACCGCGGCCTGTGGGTCCCACCACACCTGCGGAATGGCTCTCGTCGACCATCACCAGCGCGTCATACTTGTCGGCGAGCTCGCAAATCTTGTCCATGGGAGCTACATTGCCGTCCATAGAGAACACACCCTCGGTAGCGATGATCTTGAAGCGGCATCCCGCTGCATCAGCCTCCTTGAGACAACGCTCGAGGTCGGCCATATCGGCATTGGCATAGCGGAAACGCTTAGCCTTGCAGAGACGCACGCCGTCGATGATTGAAGCATGGTTGAGAGAGTCGGAGATGATGGCGTCCTGCTCGGTGAAAAGAGGCTCGAACAAACCGCCGTTGGCATCGAAGCATGCAGCATAAAGGATTGTGTCCTCAGTGTGGAAATACTTGCTTATAGCCTTCTCGAGCTCCTTGTGCATATCCTGGGTGCCGCAGATGAAGCGCACGGACGACATGCCGTAGCCTCTCTTGTCCATCGCCTTCTTGGCGGCCTCGATGAGGCGGCTGTCATCGGCGAGTCCCAGATAATTGTTGGCGCAGAAGTTGAGCACTTCACCATCGGTGCTCTCCACACGGATGTCGGCGCTCTGCGGAGTCACTATCACCCGCTCGTTTTTGTAAAGACCCGCTTCGCGGATGTCTGCAAGTTCTTTTTCGAGATGCTTTTTAAAATTATTGTACATGGTATTATGGATTATAATTCCCGCTGCCGGACTTGCCGGCAGCGGGAGAATTGGGTATTTATCGCTGATACAGATATCGCTTGATGGAGCGTTTGGGAGTCTTCTCGAATTCCTCCTCCATCGTCTCCAGAGCCACAATCTTGCTATATGCCGGCATCATGGTGTTGAGCTGCGCGAGATTTTCCTTCATGATCTCGTCGATCTTCTCTGCGGCTATCCCCTCCTGCGCCATGAGGTCGCGGTCGGGCACCACGAGAGCCACGAGCTTACCGTCATCCTCGATCACGAGCGATTCAAGCACATAGGGGAGATTGTTGAGCTTCTGCTCTATCTCTTCGGGATAGATATTCTGCCCCGAGGGGCCGAGTATCATTGTCTTGGAGCGTCCGGAGATGGTGAGGAATCCATCAGCGTCGACGGTACAGATGTCGCCGGTGTTCATCCATCCCTCCCCCATCATTACCTCTTCGGTGGCTTCAGGATTTTTGTAATATCCCTTCATGACATTCATACCTCTGACCCAAAGATTGCCGGGGATATGACGTCCGTCGGAAGAATCCACTTTCATTTCCATCCGGGAGACGATCTGTCCGCAGCTGCCGAGCTTATTCTCCGGGAAGGGAGTGTAAGTGATAAGCGGGCCGCACTCGGTCATGCCATAGCCCACGGTGACCGGAAAACCGATTCTATACAGGAAATTGCCGACATCCGCATTGAGGCCGGCGCCACCGATGATCAGCTGCTGAAGATTGCCGCCGAAGACATCCATCAAGCCTTTGCGCACCTTGCTGTAAAGATGGTCGTCGAGAAAGGGCACGCGGGTCAGCAGCTTCATGTAGGGCTTCTCAAGAAGCGGGAAGATCTTGGACTTCACAATCTTCTCGACAATGAGCGGCACGGTAATCACCAGCTTCGGCTTCACCTCCGCGAAGGCTTTGATGATGACCTGCGGCGAGGGAAGTCTCGTCAGGAAATGACAGTGCAATCCCTTGCAGAAAGGATGCAGCATATCGATGACCATGCCGTAAAGATGGGCCAGTGGCAGCATATTTACCATGCCGTCGCCCGGCTTCAACCAATCCAGATTGTCGAGACAGAAGCGGACGTTGCTCCAGATGTTGGCATACGTGAGCATCACCCCTTTCGACATACCTGTGGAGCCGCTTGTATAGTTGATGACACATACCTCGTCCGGCTCATCCTCCACTACCGTGAAATCATCCGGGCCGAAGGAATAGGGATATTTCTCGCCGAAGAGGGCGTTGATCTTATTGCGCGCGTCGCAGACCTCGCTGTGACGGCACACCGGCATGCCAAACTCGGATATAAAGATGACCGTATCCAGATCGGGCATCAGCTGCGAGTCAAGGGTCTTCCAGATGGACTCGTCGATGAAGAGCATCTTCGAGTCGCTGTGGCTTATCAGATGATGCAGGACATCAGGCTTAAACTCGTGAAGCAGCGGCACTGCCACTATACCGGAGGATATGCAGGCGAGGAAGGTGACACACCAGTTGGAGGAATTCTTGCCGCATATCGACACCTTGTCGCCTCTCTTCAGACCCGCGGCCTCAAAGATGATACGCAACTTCACTATCTGCTCGGCCATATCCCTGAAACGGTAGTTCTGACCTCCAAGGTCTGAAAAAGCCATGCGGTCCCAGTTATCGACCACCGCTTTGCGGATTATGGCATTGAGAGATTCCTGATTTTTCATAAGTATCTGTTAGAGAGTGTTTGAATTTAACACGAATTAAAATTGAGAGATGATCTGGAAATTCTTTCCATTCCCCCGAAGGTCTTTTTTGGCTGTTTGCGCCAAGATTTCGTCGGTTACGGTGCTCGCACCGCGCCCTCCTCAACTTGCGCCAACATCTCAAAAAATCCTCTTCGAGTGAATGGAAGTTAAATTCAAACACTCTCTTAAAATTTTGAAAGTGGCGATTTCCAGCACACTCATCCGCGAATATAACAAAAAATAACCTACCTTTCCCATAAAATCCATCATTTTTTAACATGCCGAGGATATTTTGTGAATTTTCATAGATCAGATGACCATTACCCTTCCTGATTTGTTATTATAAAAGTAGCTGCTTAGAATAAAGGAATTTTTATCATGAAGGTACTTACGTTTAACGGCAGTCCCAATACAGACGGATGCACATCGAGAGCCCTGACAGAAATTGAGCAGACGCTACATGCCTGCGGTATAGAAACCGAAAGAATAAATATCGCCAACAAGGATGTGCGCGGTTGTATAGACTGCGGATTTTGCGCCACTCACGGCAAATGCGTATTTGATGATATTGTCAACCATACCGCCGCCAAACTTGCGGAGGCTGACGGCATTGTAATAGGCACACCGATATATTACGCTCACTCCAACGGTCAGGTATTGGCATTTCTGGACCGGCTGTTTCACTCCACCTCCGGCACCGTCGACAAGACCATGAAGGTGGGAGCGGCTGTCATGTCATCACGTCGCGCCGGCTCCACCTCCGCGATGGATGAAATCAACAAATATTTCGCTGTCAGCTCCATGCCTATCGTCTCCAGCACATATTGGAACGAGGTGCACGGCCACACCGCAGACGATGTGGAGAAGGACGCCGAGGGGCTTCAGACCATGAGAAATCTTGCCACCAACATGGCGTTTCTTATCAAGGCGATAGCCGACCGCAAGCAGAAAGAGGGCAGAGTGCCCGCACAGGAACGTGGTCACAAAACTTCCTTTCTCGATGGATGCAACACTAAATAAGCCGTCGCCTTCACTCAGCCTCACCCGTTTTCTCTCCGCCGGCGAAGTCAACGCCGAGGGTGAAATGTCGATACCGACTCTCGCCGCCGCCATAATCGATGTGGCCACCGCTCACGCCAACTCATTGGGGATAGGCAATCCGGCCATGGCTCACCTGGGCTGCGGATGGGTGTTGTCGAGATTCGCCATTGAGATGACCCGCTATCCCCGCGTCAACCGTCACTATACACTTACTACATGGATTGAATCTTACAACCGTCACTTCTCCGAACGAATAATCGAGATCAAAGATGATATCGACGGGATATGCGGATATGCCCGTACTGTATGGATGGTGCTTGACTACACGACTCACGAAAGCGTCGGCTTATCGCATCTGCATATCCCCGAAGAGATTGTCATGCCGGGCAAATGTCCGATAAGCCGTCAGGGAAAACATGTCACAGTATTGCCGGCCGACTTCGCCGGACAGCCTGGAAGAGGAGATGTGACAGCCTCATTGGAGCCATTCGTATGCCGATTTAAATATTGCGACCTTGACTTCTACCGTCATGTCAACACGGTGAGATACATTGAGCTTCTGCTCAATAGATTCACTCTCGAAGACTTTGACACCACTTATGTAAAGCGCATGGAGATAGCCTTCATGCATGAATCAGCCTACGGGCAGGAGATTCAGGTGCTTCGTGCAGACTCCTCGCTGACCACACACTTCACCATAGCCGACGCGAACACAGGTCTACCATGCGTAGCCGCCACTCTGACGCGCTCCGCAAGGGTAAATTTATAGAGCCTGTTGATAAGACCCGTTCTGTGTTCCCTATAATGTGAGTTCGCCTGAAAGCGGAGTCTTAATCAACTCTTTGACCTTCTCGGGAGCGTATCCTTTACCGAAGAGATACATCAGCTTGGTGATGGCGGCCTCCACCGTGAGATCCAGACCGGAGATAGTACCTGCATTACACATGCAGAGGCCGGACCTGTAACGCTCCGGATTGACCGAGCCGTTGGAACACTGCGAGATATTCACCACCACCACTCCGCGTGAAGTAAGATCCTTGAGCGCTTCGATAAACCAGCTGTCGTCCGGTCCATTGCCGGAGCCGAATGTCTTAAGCACCATACCCTTGATATTGGGGGTATTGAAGATGTGACGCACACAGGATTCTGTAATCCCCGGGAAGAGATCCACCACCATGACGTCGGCATCCATACCGAGACTTACCTGCAAGGGAGCTTCCTCCTGGCGAAGCAGAGCATCGCGATTGACATGTATGCCAAGCCCTATGGATGCGAGCGCAGGATAATTGTTGGATGTAAAGGCATTGAAATTATCTGAGGAATGCTTGGTGGCGCGATTGCCGCGAAGTAGCTGATTGTTGAAAAGTATAGCCACTTCACGCACTGTCTGACGGCCATCCGGGTCGCGCAGAGATGCCACTTGCAGTGATGTGATCAGATTTTCCTCTCCATCCGTACGCACATCTCCGATGGGAAGCTGCGAGCCCGTGATGATGACCGGCTTCTGAAGATTGCGCAGCATAAAGGAGAGAGCGGAAGCCGTGTAGGCCATCGTGTCGGTGCCATGCAGGACTACAAACCCGTCAAAGTCATTGTAATATCGCTCCACGATGCCGGCTATCTCCTGCCAGTGGACCGGGGTCATGGAGGAGGAGTCGATAGGTGTGGGAAATTCCAGACTTTCTATCTCGATGTCGAGAAGACGCAGCTTCGGGACATTCTCCAGAAGATGCTCGAATTGAAAAGGCTCAAGGGCACGCGTCACAGGATTTTCGCGCATTCCTATGGTGCCCCCGGTATAGATTATAAGGATTTTCGGATTATTTTGAGCTGCATCGCTTTTTTTCCCTTTTATACAGGGTGTGGGAGAGCTGAACATTGCGGTGATTCGATTAGTTTCGTTAGGATTTTTGGATGTTTCAGGATTGCCGGCAGAGGATAACCTCGGCTTGCAGGGGCAAAATTAACATTTTGCAACCATCCCTCCAAATATTTCCGCGAAATTCAACATCCAAACTTTCATTTTTCTACATTTCCCATGAAAATTTAACATATTCCGGGATGAAAACTTTACATGTTGACACAATTCAACTTCCAATAATCTGCAAAATATCGGCAAATACGACATTTTTGTAAGTTGGAGTTGCCAAATTTGCAGTAAAATCACTTTCAGGATGCACATTATCCTGATTATATGCCAGAATCACCGTCTCCCAGCCTAAAAGCGACGGCATTTCGACATCTTTCTCAGGATTGTCACCTATGTAGTAAAATCTTTTTGCCTCGGGCAACTGACGCACGATATCCGAGAAAGAATCAGGCATCGATTTGTCACACCCTCTCTCTCCTGATATATATATCAGATACGGAGAGAAATATCTCTCCAGCCCGGCGCAGCGGAGTTTGGCGCGCTGCGTGGCGCCACGACCGTCGGTCACCAGGGCCATCGCCACTCCGGCGGAGGAGAGTGCATCGAGCACGTCACGCACTCCGGGACGCGGCGCTATGCGCGGCTCGTCATGGCAGCCGTACATATCCTTCAGCGCTTCAATCTCCGCACGCGATGCCTCAGGGAGGCACTGATCAAGCAGCGGCATATAGGGCTCGCGAAGATTAAGCTGACGAGACATACGCGCCGCGAGCCCACTGACGCCTGTATGTCGCTCCAGAAGTTCAAAGCCGCCGCGACACCATTCCCTCTCCCCTATCAGCGTGTCGTCAAGATCAAACACCGCCACCGGGCCGTGATAACTGATATTTACTGCCATCTCAGCAATCTGAAACCGTAGAAATATTTGGCCTCATCCTTAAAGTATCGCTCCAGCGACACACCACCATCTGTCACCACACCGGCCTTATCATCGGCACGCAGCAGATAACGCTCACCATCCTTGCTTACCACATAGCCTATTCGGTATATGTCACTTCCGTCGGCATTGACTATCATCAGGATGATGTCACCGTCTCTCAACTCGTCGGTCACATCCTTGCGAGAGATGAAATGACGTTTCAGATAAGGGACTCGATGCACACGGAAGCCCATCTCTATCATTTCTATCTTATCGAATATCTCCGGATCGGACAGCATGGCAAACTTCTCGCGGTTACGGCTCATATAGTCCAGATTCTTAGTTTTTGAGAGACATCCGTCGAAATTCTCGGTCAGCTCCTTGAGATTGCCGCGATACACATTGTCCGCTATCCATTCTGCACCGTGATATATCTCCGAACCGACGCCGGCATATTCGCCGCGACGGTCAGCGCGCTTCGAGTATTCGGCAAGATAGTCGCGCCATGTGAGCTGCGCCACTCCGGAAGCCACTGCGAGTGCCTCTACTGCGTTAATATAGCTCAGCGGTGAAAAACTATGGATATTGACCTGAGCCGGTCCAAGGGAATCCTTCTCCCATGCATCATCCACCGGACGCCCCTGCAGCATACGCGCCGCGCTTACTCTCCTCTCTTCCACCGAACCGCCCTCAGCGGCGCGTTGACGGAGCAGAGATACAACTTCGGCCGTATCCTCAGCGCAATGCACACGCGGCGCGAGTGAGATCTCCTGAGCGCTCGCACTAAAAGTCAGACCGGACCGCTCTCCCTCCTTACCTGACAAAAGACCGGCAACGGCCTCGACGGCAAAAGCAACTGATGCAACCGCCACCATATATAATATACGTCTCATACAATAAAACTGATTCCACTCGCAAAGATACTCAATTTTTAAACAGTTTCTAAAACTCTGCGATGATTATTGCACTACTAAAATAGGAGACTGCATCGCCGCTGCGACACAGTCTCCTTATTATTACCGGCGACAGGATTTATCGCCTGTTTGCGTTATGGTGATTATTTCACGCGCTTGATGGTGGGATATCCGTAAGCGGCCTCAGCGCCGAGCTCCTCCTGGATGCGGAGCAGCTGGTTGTACTTGGCCATACGATCAGAACGTGATGCAGAACCGGTCTTGATCTGTCCGGCGTTGGTAGCTACTGCGATGTCGGCGATCGTAGCGTCCTCGGTCTCACCGGAGCGGTGTGAGATAACGGCGGTATAGCGGTTGCGCTGTGCCATCTCTACTGCGCGGAGAGTCTCTGTAAGAGTACCGATCTGGTTGACCTTAACGAGGATTGAGTTGGCGCAACCCTCAGCGATGCCGCGCTCGAGATATTTCACGTTGGTGACGAAGAGGTCGTCGCCTACGAGCTGGCAACGGTCGCCGATGCGGTCAGTGAGCATTCTCCAGCCTTCCCAGTCGTTTTCGGCCATGCCGTCCTCGATAGAGTCGATAGGATACTTGTTGATGAGCTCCTCGAGGAAGTCCACCTGCTGCTCGCGTGTGCGCTTGGGAGCGTCAGCACCCTGCTTCCATGTGTAGTCGTATACACCCTCTTTGTAGAACTCGGAGGAAGCCACGTCGAGACCGATGGTAACATCCTTACCGGGCTCGTAACCGGCCTTCTTGATAGCCTCTACGATTACGTTGAGCGCATCCTCGGTGCCGTCGAGATTGGGAGCGAAGCCGCCCTCGTCACCTACAGCGGTGCTGAGGCCGCGTGCCTTCAGTACGCTCTTGAGGTTGTGGAACACCTCTGTGCCCATGCGTATGCCCTCTTTGAAGCAGCAAG
>CAYSJG010000084.1:0-8128 GCA_964431295.1 uncultured Sangeribacter sp.
AAATATCAGCACTGAAGCGACAAACCATGTCCATCGGGACAAGCATTCGGTAATGTATTCCTGAAGCGAAAAGGATGTCGACTGAGAGCTGTCCTTCTGCTGCCCTTCCGTCTTATTGGCCATAATTCAATTGAACTTGTTTGTAAGAGCGTGTCGGATGATACGCCATATAGAGGAGACCGTAGAGGAGACCTCTTATTTCTGTACGAGATTTACTACAAGTACGGCAAGTGATGAACATACGGATACTACCGAAATCCAGAAGCTTGCCGAGAGAGTATTGTTGCCGTTGACGGTGGTAGTGCGCTTCTTGTAGTCGTTGGGCTCCACATAGACTATGTCATCCTGCTGCAGATAGTATGCCGGTGAGCTCATCAGCTCTTTGGCGTCCTGGAGATTGAGGATGTAGATCTGTGTCTTGCCGTTCATATTGCGGAGCACCTTGACATTCTTGCGCTGACCATTGATGGTGAGATCGCCGGCGAGGGCTATCGCATCGAGGACTGTCAGGTGGTCCTTGTTCATGTCATAGCGGCCGGGAGCGTTGACTTCGCCGAGGACATTGATGCCTGTGTTGAGAAATTCCACAGTCACCGTGGGGTCCTTGACCAGGTCGCGTCCTATGAGCTGACCCTGGATGAAGCTGGCGAGCTCATTGCGTGTGAATCCTGCCACCTCCATCTTGCCGAGCACGGGAAACTGTATGGTGCCGTCAGGAGCAACTGTATAGGCAGACATGCCCGTACCGGAG
The DNA here is from genome assembly GCA_964431295.1 of uncultured Sangeribacter sp. Taxonomy (GTDB): domain Bacteria; phylum Bacteroidota; class Bacteroidia; order Bacteroidales; family Muribaculaceae; genus Lepagella. The sequence continues at coordinate 752 of CAYSJG010000084.1, forward strand.
GAATTGTAGTTGCGCGCGACGCTGCTGGTGCCGCTGTAATTCTGATTGCTCTGTATGCTGTTGGTCACTACCATCGGGTTGAACAGTGATGCGAGCGAGGGGTCCTTGGAGCTTACCACAATTGTGAGTTTGTCACCGGGACGCACGCGTATCTGCTGTTCGGGAGAGGTCGTGATGACAGTGGCTTGCTCTGTGTCCTTGAAATAGGCGATATCTTTGGGAGCTGTACAACTTGAGGCCAGCAGCATTAGTCCGGCTGCCGATACTGAGAAAATCGATTTTTTTGTAAGTGACATTATGATTTATTCTTTTATATTCTATATACTTATACTATCATATCATATTTTACTCATATAACTTCACCCCGAGTCTCTTCTCTCTGTGGCGTATCGCCTGAGTGAGCATTATCTGAGCGCAAGTCCACACGACTATGTCGGCGACTACGATGATATTCACATTGAGCAGCGGAGAGAGGAGCAGATTGGCGGCAAGAAAGGCAGACACGCCGAGCAAGAGTATTGCAAGAGCCGTATGCTGCGTCAATCCCAGCGCGAGTAGCTTATGATGAATATGCGCCTTGTCGGGATAGAAGGGATTACGGCCGGCTCTGACACGATGAATGAATACGCGCATAAGATCAAACAGGGGCAGAATCAGCGGTGCAAAGGTCTGTATCAGCGGGTTGACGCCTACAGGCCACTCTGCGGTATCAGAGGCTGACGGGGAAGAGACGCCGGATGCAATCTCAATGGCGAGAAACGCCATAATCATACCGATGGTAAGAGAACCCGTGTCGCCCATGAATATCTTCTTGCCTCTGCTCTCGTCGCCTATGAGATTGAAATACAGAAACGGCACCAATGTGCCGGCTGACGTCCATGCGACGAGTGCATAAAGCCACTCCCCTCTGACGGTGAAAATGACACCGAAATAGGTCAGTGTGATGACTGCGATGCCGGCGCACAAGCCGTCTATGCCATCGATGAAATTGATTGAGTTGATGATATATACGACTACGAAAGCTGTAATTATCATGCTTAGCCACACAGGAAGCGCTCCGAAGCCAAGAAGCCCGTACAGGTCACCGAGCAGGGTGCCGGAAATCACGGTCAGCAATGCGCAGACTATCTGCACGACAAATTTATCGGAATAGCGCATCCCTCTAAAATCATCGGCCACGCCGGCGACATACAGCAACATCAGCGAGCACACCAGAAAAAGCGTCGGAGCGATGGCATACGAAAACTGCCCCGTTGTCAGCGAGGAGTCTATCCGGAAGGAGAGTCCGACTGTCAGCAGCAGAGTGAAGATGATGGAGGGCACAAAGGCGATCCCGCCGAGTCTGGGGACGCGCCCGTGGTGAATCTTACGCTTGTCAGGAGCATCAAATAGTTTTGTCTGGATAGCAAAACGAAGTATGCTCGGCAACAGCAATCCTGTAATCAGAGCAGCTACCACAAATGCGAAGCAAATACTTGTCGTCCAGAGATTTTCTATTACACTCATTTTATGACAGGGACAATATTCTGAGTCCTCCCCGCCTTTGTATCGCGATGAGAATCAGCAAATTGCGCATATTTCAACAATTTATTCACCATCTAAGGTGCGTGGCATTCAGCAGCGCCATGTCTGAAAATCAGACTGGCGACACAATACCATATTAACGCAAAATTAATAAAAATATTCCCTTTTGGCAAATATAGTGCGCGTATCTGCATCATATCCTATGAATATCGAATGAACAATTATGATAATCAGTATGTTATAGAATCATAACCAATATATCGACACTATGGGAACTCATGCACGCATCATATCAGTCAATCCGGCGGCTATTACAGTCGGTGAAAGAAATATTGCGGCGGGAGTATTACCCGCGGAAGGACGTGCCGTCGCCATGGATCACGCAGACGCCCCGGAAACTTGCAAACCAGTCACTATGACGGCATTGGAAAACGAGGCGGCAACCGTGACGGAACATCTTCCGAGATTAAGGTTCTTCTACGAACACAATAACCGCAACATTCAGGTCATATCCAATATCAAGCGCAGAATGAGGATATTCTTCGGAGTAAGCGGCGTCAGGACGGGGCTTACCGCTCCTATGGACTCTGCTGTATTCTCACTGAGACTGCTCTTCGGAATTTTCCTGATAGCTTACGGCCTTTCAACCGGCCTCTCGGCTGAAAGCGTGATCATGATCTCCGCCGGCTCTCTCATGGCGGCGGGACTCTTCTCGCGACTCGCATCTACTGTATTGTTTGTCGCGGAAGTGGCATTCGCGGGGATGGCATACGCCGCCGGATTCGACTGGTATATCAACGCCGCCATCGCTGTCGGCGCACTTGCAGTGACTGTACTCGGACCGGGCCACCTATCAGTTGACTCATGGATGCAAAACATTCTGCAACACAGGATTATGCGTAAATTGCACAACCGTGCAATAGAGATCCGGTCCTCCTACAGGGCATACGCTTCCACCCTATAGAGCGCATCCATTGGCCATATTCCTCCTGAAAGGATCGTATCGTCTACGGGAGGAGCCGGCGGATACGCTCAAGAGGAAGACCGCGACGACGGGCGTAGTCTGACTTGGCGTCATCATCAAGCGACGGGAGATCGAAATAGCGGGCCTCCGGATTGCCGAATATCAGACCGGTAGTGGTCGCCGAGGGCCAAAGTGCTCCATTTTCGGTCACTCTTACACCTATACCCGCATAATCTATTATTTTATCCAGTTCATGCACCAGCGACTGGTCGGGAAGGGAGGGATAACCGATCGCCGGACGTATGCACAATCCATACTGATCCAGTCCCCAGACCTCACGGTGGATGATGCGGTGGATATAGTCTGTGGCACTCTCCACGAGCCGATCGGCGACACTCTGCAGCAATATGGCCTCGTAGTCATCGTGCCTTTCGGCATCGGCTATCATATCACCTATCGCCGGACCGACGGTCACCGCAAAGACTCCCAATGTATCCGCATAACCCGGATTGCCGCCGTCGCCATGAGCGGAGCGGGCCACAAAGTCAGCCATGCACAGGCGCGGCTCCGAAGAGCGGCGCAGAGCGGGGATCACCGCCTTGCGGCCATCCAGCTCGAGCAAAATGTCATCACCGCAGGAGCAGGCATGTAGCAGCCCCGCGCGAGCAGTCAGGGTTACACCGCGCGCCTCCAGAGTGTCAAGCAGATGATTGGCATCATCAAGCAGACGCTGCCGCTCCATCTCTGCTGCACACGCCGCTTCACCGCCGACAGCGCTGCCCGCACTGCTGTCGGCACCGCTATCCGCATTTTTGCCGGCATGCAGTCGCCAGACATGCAGGAAGGCTTTCCAGTTGATGCCTGCGCGCACGTCGCTGATACTTATCTCATAATCGCGCAGTCCGTAGAATGACGGAGATGGTGCCGGGGCGCATCTGACCTCACTTGCAGCCCCGACCGAAGTGCGGGAGAGACCGGCAGACTGTATCTTTGCCGCCTGCTTCGCTTCATACTCTTCACGAAGTTGCTGCTGCTGAGCACGTATGGAGGCGATTGTCGCCTGTCGCCGCCCTTCGTCCATCAGGGCGGCGGCGATGTCAGGCAGCGCGGCTGCATCACGTGTATGCACTGTTAATCCGGAGAAGCACGGTGCGATCTTTACAGCAGTGTGAAGCGCAGAAGTTGTGGCGCCACCCACGAAAAGGGGCACTTCCGCAAGCCCCGCCTGCTCCATCATCGCGGCGACATTGCACATCTCGGTGAGCGAGGGGGTAATGAGACCGCTGAGACAGATGAAGTCCGCGTGCAATCTTTTAGCTTCCGAGATTATCCTCTCTCCCTCCACCATTACTCCGAGGTCCACTACTTCAAAACCGGAGCATCGCATCACTACCGCCACGATATTCTTGCCTATGTCATGCACGTCACCCTTCACGGTGGCGATAATCATCCGGCCGGAAGTTTCCCCATGAGAGGAATTGTCAGCCGACGTAGATTCGCTTTCCATATAAGGGGTAAGCCATGCGATGGCCTGCTTCATCACTCCCGCGCTGCGCACCACCTGCGGCAGAAACATCCGTCCGGCGCCAAAGGCCTCGCCGACTTTATTCATCCCCTCCATCAGACGGCCCTTGATGACCGCAAGAGCGGATCCATCCTCCCTCAGCGCCTCCTCAAGCCGCTCCTCGAGATGCGTAGTCACTCCTTTGACCACCATCTCGGCGAGCGACAACTCTTTATCGGATGTCGCCGCGACAGCGGTACCCGCCTTGGCTGCTACAGTTTTACTCTTCATCGCCGAAGCGATGTCGAGCAGATGGAGCGCCGCATCCTCGCGACGCATGAAGATGACATCCTCGATGGCTTCGCGCAGCCCGGGATCTATCGTGGAGATATCGGTAGAGGTGGCCGGATTCACTATGGCCATATCCATGCCACGCTGTATGGCGTGATGCAGGAATACTGTGTGCATGGCCTCGCGCAGAGGGGTGTTGCCGCGAAATGCGAAGGAGAGATTTGAGACACCTCCGCTGACTTTCGCTCCCGGGAGATGGCCTTTGATCCACTCCACGGCATCGAGGAAGTCGAGGGCATAGCGGTCATGCTCCTTTATCCCGGTGGCGATTGTCAGCACATTGGGATCGAAGATTATATCACACGGCCGTATGTCGGTCCGTCGGGTCAGCAGATTGTAAGCGCGCTCGCATATCTCTATACGTCGGGGGAGAGTGACCGCCTGTCCAGCTTCGTCAAAGGCCATCACCACTACCGCACCTCCCAGTGAATGTATGGCGCGTGCATTTTCAAGAAATATCTCCTCCCCCTCCTTAAGAGATATGGAATTGACCATCGGACGGCCCTGGATATGCTTCAGCGCACCGAGGAGCACCTCTCTGCGCGAAGAGTCTATCATCAGCGGAGCTGCGGCGGTGGAGGCATCGAGCCCGAGCAATTCCACAAAGCGCGTCATCTCCTTTTCGGCATCGAGCATGCCATCGTCCATATTTATGTCGAGCGCGCCCGCACCTTTCGCCAATTGGCCGCCGGCTATCTCCACCGCTCCGGCAAAATCCTCCTCGCCGATGAGCCGCAGAAATTTGCGGCTTCCGGCCACATTGCAGCGCTCACCTACCTTCAGAAAACCGGAGACCGGCGTCACTTCGCTCATCTCGAGTCCGGCGAGAAGCATGCTGCCGTCGCGTGAGTCCGGGGCACCTTCGGGTAGCGCACGGGGAGTGTGACGGGACGCTGCCTCGGCTATGGCGCGTATATGATCCGGAGTGGTGCCGCAGCAACCGCCGGCGATATTGAGCCACCCACGCTGCATATACCCTTCCATCACCGACGCCATATCCGCGGGCGTCTCCACATATCGCCCCATCTCGTCGGGCAGTCCGGCATTGGGGTGCAGACTTATATATCGGCCGTATTTCTGCAACGATTCGAGATAGGGGGCCATCCCCGCGGCACCGAAACCGCAATTCAGGCCGAGCGTCAGCGCACCCGCCTGGAGTGTGGAGGCCACAAAGGCGTCGAGCGTCTGGCCCGAGAGTGTGCGTCCTGATTCAGTGAGCGTCACCGACAGCATCAGAGGCACTTCACGCCCCAGCGCCGCCATCGCACGCTTCACACCGCAGACTGCCGCCTTGGCATTGAGAGTGTCGAAGATCGTTTCAAGCAGTATCATATCCACTCCTCCGCGTATCAGCGCCTCCGCCTGACAACGGTACGCCTCGGTCATAATATCGAAAGTCACCGCCGCCTCACCGGCCGCAGAGGAGCTTTGAGGCATGCTGAGCGCGATATTTCCCGGACCCATACTGCCGGCCACAAACACCTTACGCCCCTGCGCTTCTGCGCATTCGTCTGCCGTCTGCCGCGCTATACGCGCTCCCTCAAAGTTGATTTCATCCACATAATCACCCAGATGATATTCTGCCAGTGACAGAGCATTGGCATTGAATGTATCAGTTTCGATGATATCGGCGCCGGCCTCGATATATTGCCTGTGGATATCGGTTATCACTTCCGGACGCGTCAGCACAAGAAGGTCGTTGCAGCCACGCAATTGTACGGCATGATCACGAAAACGGTCGCCACGAAAATCCTCCTCGGCAAGATTGAGGCGCTGGATCATCGTACCCATAGCGCCGTCAAGTATCAGAATGCGGCTCTCAAGAGCCTTTACAATATCTCTATCCACAAAATCCTAATGACAAAATATCAATGCTCTCCCCAAAAAAATTCCAAATTCCAAATTCAAAATTCAAAATTCAAAATTCAAAAGATTCTCTCAGCGACCTTGCGGACACTGTCGGTGGCGAGAAATGTATAGAAATGGAGCGAAGGCACTCCGTGGGCCATCAGGTCTTTACACTGGGCAGTACACCATTCCACGCCCACCTCGGCGGCCTCCTCGTCTGTCTTGCATTTGCGCAGCTCGGCGGCAAAAGCCTCGGGTATATCGCTGCGGAACACTCTCGGCAACACAGTCAGCTGATTGCGGAGCACCACCGGCTTGATACCGGGGATGATGGGCACATTGATACCGGCTCTGCGACATCTCGCCACAAAATCATAATATTTCTGATTGTCAAAAAACATCTGGGTCACAAGATATGATGCGCCGTTGTCCACCTTCATCTTGGCATAATATATGTCCGAATCCATATTGGGAGCCTCCTCATGCTTCTCCGGATAGCAGGCCATGCCGTACACAAAGGGTGTCTCCACACCCTGCAGTCGTGTGCCGTCGAGCGAGATGCCGCGGTTGAAGAGATTCACCTGCTCCTGCAGGTCCGTGGCATGCTCATGATATATCTCGGGATTCTGCTGGATGGTCTCGAGGCTCTTGCAGTCTCCGCGGAGCAGCAGCAGCCTGGTCACTCCGAGAAAATTGAGATCCAGAAGCGCGTACTCCGTCTCCTCCTTGGAGAAACCTTTGCAGATGACGTGAGGCACCGCGGGTATGCCGTACCTGTTTTGTATCGCCGCCGCGATGGCAACGGTGCCGGGACGCTTGCGGATATGCACACGGCGGTGGGTGCCGTCGGGCTGCTCCTTGAAGATATACTCGGAATGATGCGAAGTAATGTTGATATTGGTGGGATTAAACTCCTTCAGCTTATCTATGATGTGGTATACCTTATTGATATTATTGCCCTTCAGCGGAGGAAGTATCTCAAAACTGAATTGGGTACTCTGCGTCTGTGTCTGTGCATCCATAACAATCAAATGTGAATTGAATTTTGCCTGTAGATTGCAAAATTAACAAAAATATCGATTTTCACATGTTAAAAATATGTGATTTTTACATATTAGACCCCATCCCACAAAAAAATGTTAACGCAGGGGTCGCAGATTTCGGTCAGGTTCGGCCTTGCAGGCGA
>CAYSJG010000085.1:0-4999 GCA_964431295.1 uncultured Sangeribacter sp.
TTTGTGAGATGGGGTCTAAATTAATATCTCCTCAATACGTCAATCCGGCTTATCGATGCTGACTTTAGCCTGCAAAGCGAGATATTCATCGCGAAGCTGAGCGGCCTCGACAAAATCGGTGCGACGCGCAGCGGCCATCATGTCGGCTTTGATCTTCTCCATACGCTTCTCTATCTCCTCAACAGTCATATATTCCACCACCGGGTCGGCCACTATACGTATATTCTCCTCTTCAATATAAGGACGCGGTCCGGCGGAAGGACCTGACGGCGCATGCTGCGGTCTCTGTGCACGGGCCACTTTACCCTTCGAGCGGGCAGACTTGACAGAATTACCCTTTCCGTCATCAGTGTGTCCGGAATCGGAATAGAGGTCTATGAGGTCATTGCTGCTCTTCTTGACAATCGGGGAGGGGGTGATGCCATGCTCCTCATTATATCGCTTCTGCTTGGCACGACGCCGCTCCGTCTCGTCGATTGTCATCTGCATCGACTCGGTAATCTTGTCGGCATAGAAGATAACCTTGCCGTGGACATTGCGCGCCGCACGGCCTGCGGTCTGTGTGAGCGAACGGTGATTGCGGAGAAATCCCTCCTTGTCGGCGTCGAGTATGGCGACGAGCGACACTTGCGGCAGGTCAAGTCCCTCGCGGAGCAGATTGACGCCAATCAGCACATCGTAGACACCATTGCGCAGGTCCTCGAGTATCTGAATGCGTTCAAGTGTATCCACATCGCTGTGGATATATGCACTGTTGACACCCCACTTTATCAGATGGGCATTCAATTCCTCAGCCATCCTCTTGGTGAGAGTTGTGACAAGCGTACGCTCGTCGGCCTCTATGCGCCGGCGTATTTCCTCCATCAGATCATCTATCTGATTAATGGAGGGACGCACCTCTATCTCCGGATCCAGAAGTCCCGTAGGACGTATCACTTGCTCGGTAAAGAGCCCTTCGGACTTGCGCAGCTCGTAATCTCCGGGTGTGGCGCTGACGTAAATGACCTGCGGAGTGAGACGCTCAAACTCGTCAAACTTCAACGGCCTGTTGTCCATGGCGGCCGGCAACCGGAAACCGTATTCCACGAGATTCATCTTGCGCGATACGTCGCCTCCATGCATACCTCGTATCTGAGGAAGCGTGACGTGACTCTCGTCGATGATTGTGAGGAAATCCTTTGGAAAATAGTCAAGCAGACAGAAAGGTCTTGCCCCGGGTTTACGTCCGTCAAAATATCTCGAATAGTTTTCTATACCGCTGCAGTGTCCCACCTCCTTGATCATCTCGAGGTCATAGTTGACACGCTCGGTGAGTCGCTCTGCCTCAATAAGCTTCCCCTCATTGCGGAAGTATGAGGCCTGCGTGCCGAGATCCAGAGCAATCTGGTCTACGGCATGCGCTGTACGTTCAGGGGAGGCCACGAATATGTTGGCCGGATAGATCTTAAAACTATCCAGGGATGTCAGCGTGGCACCGGTATCCGGGTCAATGGTCTTCAGAGACTCGATCTCATCGCCCCAGAAAGTCACGCGCAGACGTATATTCTCGAAACTGAGCATTACATCCACTGTATCCCCTTTGACGCGAAACATACCGTTTTTCAGTTCCAGCTCCGTACGCGAATAGAGAGAAGCCACCAGCTGACGCAAAAAGGCATTGCGGCTTATCTTCTGCCCGGTACGCACCTCCACGACAGTCTGAGCGAAATCCTGAGGATTGCCCATGCCGTATATGCAGCTGACAGATGACACCACCACCACATCCCTGCGTCCCGATAGGAGTGCGGCAACAGTGGAAAGACGCAGTTTGTCGATCTGCTCATTGATCATGAGATCCTTCTCAATATATTTATCCGAAGAGGGGATGTAAGCCTCAGGCTGATAATAGTCGTAATAGCTTACAAAATATTGCACGGAATTTTCCGGGAAGAAACTCTTGAATTCGGCATAAAGCTGAGCGGCCAGAGTCTTATTGTGAGAGAGTATCAGAGTAGGGCGCCGGACCTGCTGAATGACATTAGCCATAGTAAAAGTCTTGCCGCTGCCGGTGACACCGAGCAATGTCTGCGCCGGCTGTCCGGCCAGTACGCCCTGCGACAGCTCCTCGATAGCCTCCGGCTGATCGCCGGTGGGCATATAATCTGATGTAAGCTTAAACTCCATAGCTTGCAAATTTACAAAATTTATTGGTAAAATACTATTGTAGAGAATTGAAAAATATTTTGTAATTTTGCTATGATAAGAGCGCGTCACTTATATAACGCGAGCATATTTCGCCGGACTATCAGTCCGAAAATTCCGAGCCATGAAAAAAGCTATCTCCAGCGACAACCGACAAGTAATAATAGCCGGCGGCGGACCCGCGGGTTTGACGGCGGCTTATGAGCTGGCGACACGCAGCGATATCAGGCCGACAGTATGCGAGGCATCGGAAATTCTCGGCGGCCTCTCGCGTACTGTCAACCATCATGGCAACCGTCTTGATATAGGAGGCCATCGGTTTTTCAGCAAAAGCGAGCGCGTCAGTGATATTTGGCACAGGCTGATGCCCACGCAGGACGCACCCGCGCTCGACCGTATCCTGCTCGGTGAAAGAACTGACACCTCCGGGACTCTCCACGATCCCGAGACGATAGACCGTGTGATGCTGCTACGCCGTAGAGTCTCGCGAATTTACTACCTCCGCAGATTTTTCGATTATCCCGTGACACTCTCCATGCGAACCCTCAGGGCCATGGGATTGATGCGTACACTCAGTGCCGGCTTGGGATATATCATGGCCAACATCCGCAGACTCCCCGAAGACTCTCTTGAAAATTTCTACATCAACCGATTCGGACGGCCGCTGTATAAGATGTTTTTCGAGGACTATACGGAGAAGGTGTGGGGCATACACCCTTCACGTCTCGGAGCTGATTGGGGATCGCAGCGTGTCAAAGGGCTTTCCATACACGCCATACTCAAAAATGTATGGAGAAAAGCTATGTCACCCCGACGCAGTTCCTGCCAAATAGAGACCTCCCTGATAGAGGAGTTTTTATATCCAAAACTCGGTCCCGGCCAATTTTGGGAGACTATGGGCGAGGAAGCCTGCGAGGCCGGTGCACGGATAAATCTGCAGACAACTGTGGAGAAAGTCCATGTGGAGGAGACTGACGGCAGAAGAAGAGTGACTGCCGTCACCGTCAGGGATAAGGATGGCTGCCGAAAGATGCCATGCGACATATTTCTCTCATCAATGCCTGTCAAGGATCTTGTGGCGGCTATAGACGGGGTATCTGTGCCGCAAGATGTAAAAGCGATAGCGTCGCAGCTGCCTTACCGCGACTTTATAATCGTCGGACTGCTGGTGGAGAGACTTAAAATAAAGAATGAGACGAAGCTTCAAACCTATGCAGAACGCATACCGGATGCCTGGATATATGTGCAGGAACGCGATGTAAGACTCGGCCGCCTGCAAGTGTTTAACAATTGGTCACCATATCTTGTGAAAGATTATGAGCATAAGATGTGGTTAGGGCTCGAATATTTCTGCACTGAAGGAGACACATTGTGGACAATGAGCGATGAAGACTTCATCGAAATGGCCAAGAAGGAACTTGAATCGACAGGTATAATAGACGCGGCGGATGTCTGCGATGCAGTACGCATAAAAGTAAAAAAAGCGTATCCTGCATATTTCGGCAGCTACAGCGAGTTTAAGACGGTACGCAAATACCTCGACAGCATAGAAAATCTATATTGTATAGGTCGCAACGGGCAGCACCGCTATAATAATATGGATCACTCGATGCTCACAGCCATGCGTGCCGCAGATGTGATCCTCTCGGACGACAACGATAAAAACTCTATCTGGAATGTTAATACAGAGCAAGTGTATCACGAGACCAATGACGCGTGACACTTGCGGTAATAAAAAGATATATGACTGACAATATCCACACTATACAAATTTGCGGCAGGAGAATAAAGGGAGTGCTGTTTGACCTCGACGGTGTCCTTGTGGACAGTGAGACGGAATACACCCGCATCTGGTCCACAATCCAGAAGGAGTTCTCGCATTCGATGCCTGACACTGCGAGCGATGACTTCTCAAAAAAGATCAAGGGGACCACACTTGACAACATCCTCTCCACATATTTTCCTGACCCGGAGATTCAGCCGATGGTGCGCAACCGCCTTTACGAAGAGGAGGAGAAAATGGTGTACAGATACTGTCCCGGCGCGAAGGAACTTCTGACGACCCTGAAACGGCAGGGGATCCCGATGGCTCTCTTCACATCCTCCAATGAGGATAAGATGCGTCATCTGTACCGCGACATCCCCGAGATCCGGGACTATTTTGACGCTATGGTAGTGGCCGACGACGTGCATCGCTCCAAGCCCGATCCCGAGGGGTATCTGCTGGCTGCCGCGAGACTGGGCATTGCTCCGTCGGACTGCTGTGTTATGGAGGATTCCATCCAGGGGATGCGCGCAGGGAAGGCTGCGGGAGCTTTTGTGATGGGGATAGCAGGGACTCTTCCTGCGAAAATGATAGAATCCGAAGCCGACTGCGTGGCCGACGGAGTCAAGAGCGTACTTCCGAAAATCCGTTGATCCATGAACAATATACCCTTGGCAGAAAGAATGCGTCCCGCCACGCTGGACGATTACATTGGCCAGAGACACCTTGTAGGAGAGGGGGGGATAATACGGCGCATCCTCGAATCCGGACGCATCAACTCCTTTATATTGTGGGGACCTCCGGGTGTCGGCAAGACTACCTTGGCCCGCATAATAGCCAATAACGCCGGCGTGCCGTTCTACACCTTGTCGGCAGTCAGCGCCGGAGTGAAGGATGTCCGCGCTGTCATCGACCGCTGCGAGGCTGATTCCAAAAGCGTATTCATCAAAGGGAGACCGATACTCTTCATCGATGAGATCCACAGATTCAGTAAATCGCAGCAGGATTCACTGCTCGGTGCGGTGGAACGCGGCATAGTTACCCTCATAGGCG
>CAYSJG010000085.1:5009-8069 GCA_964431295.1 uncultured Sangeribacter sp.
CGTTGAGAAAGGCATTGTAACACTTATCGGCGCCACTACCGAGAATCCCTCCTTTGAAGTAATCCGCCCACTTCTGTCACGATGTCAGGTATATACTCTCAAACCACTTGAGACAGAAGACCTTCAGACTCTTCTTGACTCAGCTCTCACCAGAGATACCATCCTGTCCCGGAGGGAAGTAAGCGTGGAGGAGAAAGGCGCTCTCTTTCGCTTCGCGGGGGGGGATGCCCGCAAATTGCTGAATATCATTGACCTTGTGGAGCAATCCACTCCCGACGGGGAAAAAGTGATAATCAATGACAAAATCGTCATCGACAGACTTCAGGAGAATCCCGCCGCTTACGACCGCAACGGTGAATTGCATTACGACATAATCTCCGCCTTTATAAAGAGCATCCGCGGCAGCGATCCGGACGCGGCGCTCTATTGGCTGGCACGTATGGTGGCGGGAGGAGAAGATCCGGAGTTTATCTGCCGACGTCTCGTCATACTTGCCGCCGAAGACATAGGTCTGGCAAATCCGAATGCTCTGCTGCTTGCAAACGCCACGTTTGAGGCAGTACGCAAGATCGGCTGGCCTGAAGGGCGGATACCTCTGGCCGAATGTGCCGTATATCTCGCCACATCTCCCAAAAGCAACAGTGCCTACGCCGGGATAGCCGCCGCACTTGCAGAGGTGAGTCTGTCAGGCGACCTTCCGGTGCCCCTACATCTGCGCAATGCCCCGACCAAGCTGATGAAAGACCTTGGATACCATGAGGGATATAAGTATGCGCATGACTACGAAAACAATTATGTGAACCAGCAATACCTGCCAAGTCAAATCAAAGAAAAAAAATTCTGGACTCCCGGCAAAAATCCTCAGGAGATGAATGCCGCCGAGCGTCTTGGCAGGCTGAAAAAGTCGTGACGGCCGGGGCTCATCGGCGCAAAAAGCGGAAATAACTTGAAAATTTCAGCACTTTCCGGCAAAAGTGTCGTAAAACACAATAGAAAATTTTGCAAGAATCAATTTAAGGGTTAAATTTGCTGAAAATATCGGAGAGCCTGTCCGAAGAGCCTCAAATATGCTTTGCCGGATAGCCCGAAGATATTAAAAATGACTGTAAATCTCAAATCTAATAACCAAATCAACTGAGACACATCATGAAGAAACACAATTTCTATGCAGGTCCCAGTATTCTGACACCTTACACGATCAAGAATACTGCCGATGCAGTCCTGAATTTTGCCGACACCGGTCTTTCTCTTCTGGAGATTTCCCACCGCAGCAAAGAATTCGTAGCAGTAGTAGAAGAGGCCCGCGGTCTGGTAAAGGAGCTTCTGCAGCTTCCCGATGACTTCAAAGTGCTCTTCCTCGGTGGCGGCGCAAGTCTGCAGTTCTGCATGGTGCCTTTCAATATCATGAAGAAGAAGGCCGCTTATACCGATACCGGCACATGGGCATCCAACGCTATCAAAGAGGCAAAGCTCTTCGGCGAAGTAGAAGTACTGGGCTCATCCAAAGAGGCCAACTACACCTACATCCCGAAAGACTTCACAATCCCCTCAGATGTGGATTACTTCCACTTCACATCCAACAATACCATCTACGGCACAGAAGTTCGCAAGGATTATGACAGCCCCGTGCCCGTAGTCTGCGACATGTCCTCCGACATCTTCTCCCGCGTGTTCGATCCCGAGAAATACGGTATCATCTACGCAGGTGCTCAGAAGAATCTCGCTCCTTCAGGTGTAACCATCGTAATCGTACGCGAGTCACTGCTCGGCCATGTGGACCGTGCCATCCCCACAATGCTCGACTACCGCACACATATCAAGAAGGACACAATGTTCAACACTCCTCCGGTACTTCCCATCTACTCAGCTCTCCAGACTCTCAAATATTACAAGGAGCAGGGCGGCGTAGCAGCCATGGAGAAGAGAGACCTCGAGAAGGCAGCTGTGCTCTATGACGAGATCGACCGCAACAAACTGTTCCGCGGCACTGTAGCAGAGGAGGACCGCTCGATCATGAACGTATGCTTCGTGATGAATCCCGACTACGCAGAGCTCGAAAAGGAATTCTTCGATTTCGCTACTTCCAAAGGCATCGTAGGTATAAAGGGTCACCGCTCTGTAGGCGGCTTCCGCGCATCTCTCTACAACGCTCTGCCGCTTGAGAGCGTGAAGGTGCTCGTGGACGCAATGAAAGAATTTGAGGCCAAACACTAATCGGAGATCAGACAATGAAAATACTCGTTTTCACAGAGAAGCCTTTCGCCCCTGCAGCTGTCAAGGCTATCGCCGATGCCATCAACGCCAGCGGCAACGAACTTAAACTCGTAGAACGCGGCACTCGCCAGGATCTTCTGGAAGCTGTAAATGATGTAGAGGGTCTTATAGTACGCTCCGACGTGATCGATGCTGAAGTCATGGACCGCGCTCCGAAGCTGAAAGTCATCGTACGCGCCGGCGCAGGCTATGACAACATCGACCTCGCCGCCGCCACTCAGCACGGTATCTGCGTGATGAATACCCCCGGTCAGAACTCTAACGCTGTGGCTGAGCTCGTATTCGGCATGGCTGTCATGATGTGCCGCAACCGCTACAACGGTACTTCCGGCTCTGAGCTCAAGGGTAAGTCACTTGGCATCTACGCTTTCGGTCAGGTAGGTCGCAATGTGGCCCGCATCGCCAAAGGCTTCAATATGAATGTCGAGGCTCTTGACCTCTTCGTGCCCGATGCTGTAATGGAGGGTGAGGGTGTCAAGCCTCTCCACGATGTGAAGGAGCTTTTCTCACGCAATAACTACGTATCGCTGCATATCCCCGCCACAAAGGAGACTAAGAACTCCATCGGCTACGAATACGCGATGCTGATGCCGAAAAACGGTGTGCTCATCAATACTGCCCGCAAGGAAGTCATTGACGAAGACGGCCTGATGAAGGCTCTCGAAGAGCGTCCCGATCTGCGCTACATCTCTGACATCAAGCCCGCTAAGGCTGAAGAGTTTGAGCAGATATTTGCTGACCGTGTGTTCTTCACTCCCAAGAATATGGTTGGGCAGACAGCAGAGG
>CAYSJG010000086.1:0-8012 GCA_964431295.1 uncultured Sangeribacter sp.
GAAAGAGATGACCTACTATCGCAAAGGTAAGCTTACCACATATCTGCGCCCTGACGCCAAAAGCCAGGTGACTGTGGAATATGACGAAGAGAATCGTCCGGTGCGCATACATACCATTGTCATCTCCACACAGCACGATGACTTTATCAAGCCTCTCAACGACACTCCGGAAGCCCAGGCGGCCGCAGACAGCGAGATGCTCGACACGATACGCCGGGATGTGCAGGAGGTGCTGCTCCCGCGCGTCATCGCAAAACTGCCCGACAACCTCAAGACGCTCTTCGACGACCGCCTCATACTCCACGTCAATCCGACGGGCAAATTTGTCCTCGGAGGACCTCACGCCGACACAGGCCTGACCGGCAGAAAGATTATCGTGGACACATACGGAGGACGCGGCGCCCACGGCGGCGGAGCATTCTCCGGCAAAGACCCCTCCAAGGTGGACCGCTCGGCAGCCTACGCCGCACGTCATCTTGCCAAGAATCTTGTGGCCGCAGGTGTGGCACGCGAGGTACTCGTACAGGTATCCTACGCCATCGGTGTGGCTCGCCCGGTAAGTATGACCGTCAATACCTACGGCACTGCCAAAGTCGATCTCACCGACGCTGAGATAGCTGACCGCATCTCGAAGATGGAGATATTCGACATGCGCCCCAAAGCCATAGAGAAGCGCCTCAAGCTACGCCAACCCATCTACAGCGAGACAGCAGCCTACGGACACATGGGACGTCAACCGCAGACGATTGTAAAAACCTTCCACAACCGCTACGAGCCCGTGCCTCTGGTCCGAGAAGTGGAAATATTCACCTGGGAGAAGCTCGATGCCGTAGAGGCCATAAAAGCAGCCTTCTCACTGAAATAAACCGGATAGCTGCGCCAGCTTACCTCAATACAGCTGAAAAGCCAATATAGCAGAAGAGGATGCGTCAGAAGTCTGATGCATCCTCTTCTATTTTGTCGGGGTGAGGCGACTCGAACGCCCGACCTCTACGTCCCGAACGTAGCGCGCTAACCAACTGTGCTACACCCCGAGTGCTTTCGCGACTACAAAATTACAACTTTTTTGGAGAATGAGCAATTTTTTCTTCAAAAAAATTCGCTCTCGCTCCCATTAGAACGCTCTAAATACCCCCCTTACAGCATGTAGCGATAGAAGCTGCCCGAAGCATCTCCGGCCCAGATAAAGCATATCAACGTCAGCAGCCACAGCAACGTATAGTTGGCCACGCTGATATGATATATCTGATTTACCTCGGCCAGACCGACACGCCGCAGTCTGACTGCTATCACAGTATTGATTATAAAGCCCACTAATGTCGGTGCGAAAGCGAAGAGATCAGCTGCGAAATCCAGCTGCACCATCATCCAGAGCATCATCCAGAGCATCAGCAGTCCGTTAGCGAAAATCATCAGCTCCATGCCTAAAGGAGTTATAAGCCCCGTGAGATTCCACTTATTCAGATTTGGATTGGCCTTATAATTGAAGAAAGAGAAGATATAATGCGAACTGAGAGCCATGAAGCCACATGCCGGAGCCATAAAAAATGCGGTGGACGCGTCAAAGAAATTCCAGGCATCCCCCACCACCTCCACCTGACTCTGTATCATGCAGGTGGAGAACACTCCTATGGGCCCGAAGAAGAGAAATGTGATGACCATGGCCCACGGTGTGCCTATGAGTTTGATTTTGCCTACATGCGACAGAGGGATCTCCGCATATATCAGCACTCCGACAAGAATCACCCACCACCACAGCTCCACACGTACGATGGTAAGCAGAGCGAGACCTACCATAGCCGAAATCATGAAGCTCATCACCGCTGCCTCGCGCATGAGCCGGGTCATCAGCGGAGTCGCCTCGGAAGTGTCTGGCACATAATTAAGCGTCTGACGTGCAAAGATGGATTCCTCCTCGCTGTGCATCTCGTGCCACGCATGGTAAAAATTGGAGGTCAACTGCACAAAGACCACAAATATCAGGCATAATGACGCGGGGAGAATCTCCATATTGCCGCGTATGGCCGCGGCAGCGGTACCCGCGAAGACCGTGCCCGCTCCCATCCATAGCGACGGAAGATTTGCCTTATGTTTTATTTCTGAAAACTGTGACATTCTGTTAAGGGAGAGTAAGGAATCACTGTATTGTATTCAATACGACAAAGAGGGAAGTCGCTCCGATGGCCAGCCACAGGGTGATGGCAAGTATCAGAGGACGCACTCCGACAGAGCGTATCACTTTAAGGCTGAGTCCCGCGCCTATCGCAAAGAGGACGGCCACAAGGGCGCGCTTCGCCAGCAGGACAATCACCTGATACAGACCGTTGTCCCCTACAAGCCACGCAGCGGAGGAGGGAGTGTATGTATTGATAATCATCGCCAGCACGAAGAGGAAAATAAACCATGGCACGGATATTTTACCTTTCTTGGCGGGAGTGCCGTCGGCATTCACCCCTTTGGACTTGTCGCGATAAAACCACATTGTGAAGAGTGCCAGAGGGATAATCCAGAGGGCACGCGTGCACTTGATTAGAGTGGCGAGCTCGCAGGCTTCGGGACCGTAAGCGGCGCCGGCACCGACCACACTCGAGGTGTCATGGATGGCAATGGCCGCCCATGTGCCGAACTGTGCCTGCGACATGCCGAAGAAATGTCCCATCGGAGGGAAGATGAAGAGAGCCACAGCATTGAGTATGAACACCACGCCCATGGAGACAGCCATCTGGTTGGAATCCGCTTTGAGTACGGGACCTACGGCGGCGATCGCGCTGCCGCCGCATATCGCGGTGCCGGAGGATATCAGATAGCCCGTCTTGCGCTCCACATTCATATAGGCTGCGAGCAGTACACCCAGCACCATCACTCCAATCACCGACACTACGGTAAATATCATTCCCTCCGAGCCTGACTGCAGACTCTTTATAAGATTCATGCCGAAGCCGAGACCCACCACAGAGCCCTGCAGAAGATATTTGGATACAAATTTATTCGCCTTCGGGCATGGGGTGCCGAAAGCGAAGGCGAAAATCAGACCGAGGGCCAGACCTATAGGAGCATCTATAGGCTCGTAGTCCACACCGAAAATTTTGCCGTAGGGCATAAACACCGCCACGAGCATTATCCAATAAAGGTATTTGGCAAACGTATTCTTCATACTTTTCAAAAACTTAAATACAAATATAAGATTAAAATCTCAGATATTCAAACATCCTTACCTGAAAGTATACAAAATAGCGGAGAGGGCTGTGTCGGTGACACAACCCTCTCTGTTGACGCGACATTTGTCACGGGGATTAGCTAAGATTATTTGCGGAGATAGGTCTTCTTGCCATTGATGATGTAGAGACCTTCCTCGAGGTCGAGGAGCTCTGCGGGAGCAGCGTTCAGCTTCACAGCCTTACCGTCGATGGTGAAGACGTTGTAGCTGTCAGCAGCCTCGATACCGATCATTGTCACACCGGTGGCACCTGTTACTGTGTAAACGGCTGTCACTGCGGGGAAGTTGCCTGTGCCGGCTTCCTCTTCCCAATACATGTCGTTGATGCTGATATAACCGGCAGGTACTGAGAAGGTGTATGTACCGTCGCCTACTATGCTCCAGTCAAACTCTACACCGTCAACTTTACCGCCGAACTTATAGCTGATTGTGTTGCTCATATCAGTCTCGGGCCATCCGTCGCGCGGGATATTTACGTTTTCACCGCTTGCGGGAGTGTAGACGAGGGTAGCACCGCCGTTGCCGGCATAGCTGATGAAGTTAGCGCCTGTAGCCTTCAGAGTGATTGTCTTCAGATTATCTTCGGGCTTGCCGTTGATTGTCTCGCCATCGGCAGGTGTGAGCTCGAAGTCGTAGCTTGTCTCATCCTCTGTGGAGTAGGTGTATTCGAGAGTTGTACCCATCAGCGGAGTGCCGTTGAGCTTGAATGCACCGTCGGGGATAACCACCTTATATGTACCGGCCTTCTGATACTCTGCTATGTTTGCATCATCAGGATTGCAGTTTACGATATAGAGCGAGCAGTTGGAGGGACCTGAGATAAGCTCATCATCTAAACCGCCGATACCCATTATCATGATGCTGGGATCCTCTTCCTGGATTTCAGCGGAGAGACCATGACTTCTGAGAAGCGTATTGTCGCGGTAAATATCGATAGTCTTGGCGCAGTCATTGTTGAGAACGATCTGGTCATTGTCAAGAGCGAGCTCGATGAAGTTCAGACCCACGCCATAAGGCGACTTGGAGTTGCCGGGATTGCACTTGTAGTCAGAAGGTATTACAGGAGCGGAGATATGATCGCCTACAGACTCGGGGAGCACCAGAGTATAGTATGCTTCGAGACCCGGGAAGTTGGGATTTGTATCAGGCACATCTACAGATACCGTCTCAGGATTGACAGTGAGCTTGTATTGACCGTCTACCCAGCCGTTCTTGGCAGTGAAAGTAAATATGAGACTCTTCTGATCATCGGAGATGCCGGGATAGCTGCATTTGAGAACTGTGCCGTCGGGCATCTCGAGCTTGGCTACATTCATATCATAAGTGACATAAGTGCAGTTGGGGAAGGTGAGAGTGATGGTGCTGAGATCATTTACAGTACCGCCTTCTACCGGAGCGGGATCAAGCACATATGTGAGGTCCACAGGGATAGACTCGTAGATATAGTCGAGCTGGAACTCGTTGTTGGCGTCACCGTTGACCTCTACGGAGCCTTTGGGGAACTTGACGGTGTACTTACCGGGCATGGTCATCACGTACTCGCTGAGACCCTCGATAGCGTCAAGACTGATCTGAAGCACACCGGGAGTTGTACCTTCCTCCGTGGTCTCACCGGGGATATAGCTGATAAGGCCTTCATTAGTGATGTCGAGCGCAGTGAGCTCCTCGCCTTCGTAAAGCAGGCTGAGGTTACCCTTCAGAGTGATGGGCTCGTTGACCTGGATTACATACATTGTCGGACCGAGATCCCAATCCTTGACAGTGAATGTCTCCTGGGGATACATGCGTGTAAAGAGAGCGTCGATGTCCACATAGTTGGGCTCTACGATGAAGTCGTATACGAATTCTTCCTTGTTGTAGACTACTATTGAGGATGTTACTGAGCTGGATCCGCCCTGCAGGCCGCCAACAGGAATCACGAGCTTATATGCACCCGGAGCAAGAGTCTTACCGGTGGGGAATATGAGCTGCATGATGGCCTGCGGACCATCGGGATGAGACTGGCTGACATTGAAGAGCTTGTTGCCTTCAGCATCGGCCACATAGCAGGCCTCATCACCGGTTACCTCGTGAGGATAGATAGAGCCGGCAGCCTTGATAGTGATATAGGTATCCTCCTTGTGGAGCACGACATTCTCCAGAACATTGCCGTCCGCATCAATCGCATCGGGCTTCTGCATGGGCAGGCCGGGATAGTAGAATGTCATTGTCTTTGACACCTTCCTTGTAGGAGACATATCACCTTCTGCCATCTCAGTGATGATAAATGAGCCCTGATATATCTTCAGACCTACTACATAGTTGTCAGGAGTCGGATAGGCATACTCATTGCAAATCAACTTCACCTGATTCTTGCCAATTACCTCATAACGGTAATCGGGTTTATATCCGGAATAGTTTTGGGGAGCACCACCCTTGGCAGCATTCTTATAAGTAAGCTGACCCAAAGAAGAATTCATGTTGATGCTGTACATGTTGGGATTGATTTCTACATTGACAGCATTCGGGAACGTAATTATCACCTCCTTGATTGTGGTGGGAGCCTCGCCCTCACCGGGAGTCATTACGAAGTCGGGGTCAGTACCTGTAACTGTGCAGGGAGCGGGGAAGATGGAGTACTCCACATCACCTGGGATATAGGCTTGAACCTTAATCTCCTCATTGGGATAACCATAGGTGATATCCTTGAAAGCACCTGCCTCCACTGTGAACTCGTAAACACCGGGGTCAGTAAAGTCCTGACCTTCAGCATTCTTAAACTTTTTGGCAAAAGCAATAGACTTGCTACCGGCACCGCCAGCTGCAGCGGCAGCTGTGGTGGTCTCGGAGACTTTCACACTCTTGACACGTTCTCCGTTCTGATAAAGAGAGATATAAGCGTCAGGATTAGCAACTACAGCCTTCTGCACGAACATGAGAGTAAAGCTATTGATCTTGGTTGTAGTACCGCCGTTGGACGGGGTGCTGTTATAGTGGGGAAGGGCCTCCTTGCCGTCAAGATCGTATGCATCGAAATCCATCTGGCCAAGCTTGGTCACTTTCTCCTGAAGCTGCGTCTCGCCCTCAACTTCTACTGCCACCATCTCTTTGGTCTGCAGAACGTTGGAGCTGATACGCAGTGTCGAGGCTCCCTTCATGCAAAGTTCGGGACGACCGTTGGAAGTTGTCGGAGAGGAAGCTGCCTGCAGTGAGCATACATACTTCTTACCCTCGCTGCTTGTGATCTTATAGTCATAGTAATAAGATGTATCCAGCGGCTTGGGGTAAATCTTGAAGAAAGATGTCTTGCCGCTCTCTACATTTGCGTTGGCAAACGATGTATTCTCGGGGAGCTCGACTGTGATAGTCTGGAGATCCTCAATCTTCAGATTGGGAGTGTCAAACGAAGGAGTGAAGATCATGCCGGCGGTGTCGGCTACGACATTCCAGTTGCCTACTGTAAATGCACCCTGCTGATAAGATCCTGTGCCGTCTGCAAGAGTAACTGCATTAGCGGGCACGTCGAGATAGTAATACTCGTACTGCATCTCTCTCATACAGGGAGTGATAGCCTTGACATCGGCACATTTCAGAGTTACTACATTGCCCTCTACGGTAGCGGAATAGGTAGTAACATCGCTCACTTTGCCGAGGCTATACTGCTTCAAGGAGATAGTACCCTTGACAGAGGGGGTAACACCCTCGGGATAGGTCAGGGTGATTGTCTCCATGTCGGCAGCCACAGGCTTGGAGCCGAGAGCGGGAGCGACTGAATATTCAAAGCCCTTGACAACGGTAAATTTGGTAACAATCTCTCTGTTGATCTTGCGTACCAGTTTACCATCGCCGCTGTCACTGCTCTGCACGT
The DNA here is from genome assembly GCA_964431295.1 of uncultured Sangeribacter sp. Taxonomy (GTDB): domain Bacteria; phylum Bacteroidota; class Bacteroidia; order Bacteroidales; family Muribaculaceae; genus Lepagella. The sequence continues at coordinate 7,065 of CAYSJG010000086.1, forward strand.
ATGTAAAGTCTACAGCACCTTCAGGAAGAGTGATCTCATATTCACCGGGCTCGAGAGCACCGCCGAAGTCGACATAGATACGATTAATCCAGCTTTTGCCGATATACACCTCGGGGGCGGTACCGATCTCATAGCTCTTGAAAGGCTGACCGTCTTTGGTGATTGTCACTGTGCCGGCGCCGAGCGGCAGCGAGTCATCGCTCGAGCCGAGGTTGAAGCCATACCATATCTCGGTCACTGCGGGATAAGATGAAAGCTTGTCGCCGATCCCGATGCTTTGATCTGGAGTCGCGAAATAAGAGACCTCAGGCTCGGGATCGGGCGTGGGCTCCACCTCCTCTTCGGCGGCTGCCAAAGCAGCACCTGCGAAGGGAATCGGCATCAGACCACTGAATGCCATGGCTGAGAAACCTAAGCCAAGCGTCAGCAGAGCTGCACCGATGTACATGTTTTTCTTTTTCATGTAGCTTGTTGTTTGGTTAGTAATAAAGGATATATGTTCTCTTTTCTTTGCTTATCATGAGATGACTCGCCGTGAAGTCGCGGATTCACTCCGATGTCATCATCGCATACCGTTCAAATAAAGCGATATTCCGATGACAGGACGGCATCTTAAAAAGTGGCGTTATGTCAAAAACGATGGTCTGAAAATTACATTTTACATAGTTTAACACTATCAATCATGCCATAGTCAAGCCAATTTGCTGACATTTTGCCATAATATTTAAGATTTTGACGTCACTGCATCATCATCTCGACACTCAAAATTAGCAAAAGAAATTGATTCAGCAACAAATTTTACAAAAAAAAAGAATATATTTTTTTACATTATCATATCCACCGCGACCCCATCAATCGAATCAAGTTTCAGGGTCGCGGCATGCCGCGGCGATGCGCCCGGTACCGGGAGGATGACGGATAATCAACACCGCGGCGATGCGCCCGGTA
>CAYSJG010000087.1:0-8004 GCA_964431295.1 uncultured Sangeribacter sp.
TACCAGATGATATGTCCCGTCAGGAATGTTAAGCACTGTCTCCTGGGATTTATCCTTGTAGACGGTGCTGCTGAGATATGCGTTCTTGGAATCTATCTTGACAAACTGGAAGAGGACATTGCTTGTGGAAAGGGTATATTTCCCGTCCACCACCGGAGCGAGCTGAGGCTTGCCCATAAGCGGGAATGTAAATTCGGCATCCCGGCTCTCGGGAATCGAGATCTTGAAGTATCCATACTGGGGAGTGCCGGAAGAAGTGTCCATCATATAAGTGGAGTGCAGATCCGAATACTCACCGGGAGCAGGCGTCACTGTCCAGGCTGATGTACCCGTAGCTTTGACCACATTATACTCCGCACGTATGTCGTTGGCTGTATTGGTGCCGATAGTTCCGTCTGCATTCACCACTGTGAGGCAGCCTGCATTGCCAAGTACTATATACTTGCCGGGAGTGGTGATCGGCGCAAATGTGAATGTTATTTTATTGCCGTCGATGGTGTATGACTGATATTTGGTCTCATCTCCCGTCGCTACATTCTTTACATAGAATGAGTACGCGATACTTGCTTCGCCGCTACCGCCGCCTGAAGAGCTTGTGGTGTTGTCGGTAAAGCTGACTGACTTGGCATTGGCGAAGGTCAGTGTCACCTCGGAAAACTCAGTGACCGAAGAGCCGCTTGCCGGAGAATACTCCGGCACAGGCACACCTGGAATGGTCCAATGATACTCCTGGGCGGGAGATTTTGTCTTGTAGTCCGTACCCATCAGAAGGAATCCCTCGGGGATCGTGCAGGTATATTCACCGGCAAGACGCGCCGGAGAGGTCTGCTGGTCGGTGAAGAAATCCAGCTGAGGCGTGCCTGCTTCCACCTTGTCATAGCCATACGTGCAATACACACGCTGTATGTTGGAGGCCGGAAGCTCCTTGAGCACGACTCCGTCACGGCTCAGCACGGCAAAGCCATTGCAGTCGCGGTTGATTTTGGCATTTACATTCAGGCTTACCCCTGTCAGACCTGCCGGATAGATCACTACATCCACCTTACCCTGCGGAGGAAGAGGCCTGATGACCTGAGCTGACACACCGGCTGCACACGCGAATGCGAAAGCAGCTGTAAGTAATAAGTGTTTCATCGCTTTTTAAGTTTGGGAACATTGTTATTTTCAATCACAAATTTAAACTATTTATTTTAAGAATCGCAATAATTTACATATTTTTTTTACCTTTGCGAATATACTTCACTAAATAACAGATTCACATGAACAAAATTCGCACTTCCCGATTATTGCTTGGAGTCTGCTTCGCCGCTTTCTGTACTCTGACGGCAGCTCAAGTGCAGCCAGTGGCTATCTCGCCTCAGCCCGGATTTGTCAAGGACGGCATACAGCAGGTGACTCTCGACTTCGATCCTGTATACAGCAACATCAGATTCGGCGACCATGCGCTCGACTACTACGACCCTTCTGAAAGTGTGGACAAGACACACATCATCTGCTTCTCCGGCGATGAAATCGAACAGTCACGGGGGATGTACAGCGCTTCTATTGAGGGCTCCAGGGTCACATTCACCACATCCGTGCCATGGACCACGCCCGGCAAATACTATCTGCGACTCCCCGAAGGCGCACTCATCTTCACTACTGAAAGCGGAGAAACGCTCAAGAATCCATTCGTACAATACAACTGGTATGTGGACGATTTCGAGAATCCTGTGATGACACCGGCTTCAGGAGACCTCACCGACCTGTCCGCTGTACAGTACACCCTCCCGGAGGGATACTCATTCAGCACCGTCTATCAGCAGAGCATGTTCATGCCCGCCATCTTCATCTGCGATGCCAACGGCAATAAGGCTTCCAACACTCCGGTAGCGAGATATTCGGCTGTGGAAAAAGATGATCCCTCGTCCCCCTCTATGATCACATACTCTGTACCTAAGACCACCACATATCCAAGCACTGAGTTTATACCGGAAAACGGTCAATACTATCTTGTATCGCTGATACACAATGCCGTCTCCATCAAAAACAATACCACCGGCAATGTTTGCTACATACCGCAGGATATCTCACAGATATACCGTTACCGGGAGATAGTCAGAGAGATGTTTGAATACACGCTCACACCGGCCGACGGCACACAGATGGACCTCGATGCATTCAACGATATCACTATTTCGGTCCCGGAGGATAAATATGAAGCCATCACACCCAATCTGGACGCCATAGAAGACAATGGACTCACTGCATATCTCATACAGGGGGACAAGAAAATAGCACTTGCCCCTAAAGCCTCCGACACCTATTACAGCTATCTCCTCTCACCGGCTGAACAGCTCTCCGAGGGCAAATGGTCACTCCTCATACCTCAGCAATACTTCTTCGCCGAAGTGGAGGACACACAGGGTAATGTCACACGTATATATAATGACGAGGAGATCACCGCTGAATATTCCTTGATTCAGGTCGAGCAGCTCCCGAAACTCATCGACCATATCTCACTCTCCGTTCCTTCGGAGGCTGAATGCAACCGCGACAACACTACTTCGCAATTCGGCACCGGATTCGGCGTAGTGGCATACAGACTCGACACTCCGGAGATACTTGTCAATACATCAGCAGACCTTGACATACAGCTCTTCTACGAAGACCGACTCATAGCTACCGCCAATGTCAAGGACCGCGGAGAAGACACCACTCCACAGGTAGTCATACAAAACATCGCACTTCTCGACGATGAACTCATTGACTTCGGCTCTATCAACACGCTTTACATACTCTTCTCTACCCAACAGGACGACAGACTCCACGCCACCGGCAGATATAGGGTCGTGATACCTGACGGGGCTTTCACACTTAAGGGTAAGAAGATGCAAGGATGCTCATTTGAATATAACTATACTGATGTAGCCACACCGATAGACTTCTCATACACTCTTACCCCGGACCCCGCCACTCCGCTGGAAAACGGCACCGAGTCGCTTCACAAGATCCGCATCACATTCCTCAACAGCCGCTCGCTCGACTACGCGGACAGAGGAGGAGCCACTCTCAAAGATCCGGAGGGTAAAAATATCTACATCGGATACGCCAACACCGATATGAAATCATACCTCGAATATCCCGTAGGCATTATCAACACTTCATGGGACAAGCTCGGAGACGGTGATTACACTTTCCACATACAAAAAGGTATGATCAACCTCAACAGCCAATACTGGGACTGCACACCGGGCACCGGTAATTTTGAAGGACTCACGGCCATCTATCACGTCAGCGGCACTGTCACCTCGGTCACTCTCATGGGCGTGGAGGCCGCCGACTCCTACAATATATATGACCTCTCGGGCAAAGCAGTGATGCTGCAGGGCACCCCGGCCGAAATATCCACTCTCCCCGAAGGCATCTACATCATCAACGGCAAGAAGACTTATCTCAGACACTGATCCGAGCACCAAACTCTTATCATACGCAGAGGATGCATCCGCCGACGGATGCATCCTCTGATTTATTTTATTCACACTGCTATATAAAAAATGTATGAGACGATTTCACAATCACCTCATACTCTTGGCTAAACTAAATAAATTCTTACATGCTAGGCTGTAGTGCTTTTACCTGCTGCAAAGGTAATACTTCTTTTTCAATCCACAAAATAATTAAAGATTTTTTTCATTAAAAAATTTTTCAGCATCCGACTGCTCATTCTGCCGTATCTTTTCAGTGACTGCGCATCTCCAGACGCCAAGACATGCGCCAAGGCTAAAATAGCGGCTACAACAGTAGCTACAATAGCGGCTACAATAGCAGGCAGCTACTACAATACCGGTTACAATATCGGGGCAAACAGCCTTATCACTGACTCCAGAGCCCGCTGCAGCAGAGGACGACGCTTCCACTCGCCGAGTGTCAACTTGCGGCAATCCTTCACATCATTGAAATACATATCACGCATCAAGCGATTAAGCTCGGCATCGTAGATCATCAGATTGCACTCGAAATTATTCTCAAAACTGCGGAAATCAAAATTGGCAGACCCCGCGGTCACAAAGTTGTCATCCACAATCATCACTTTGGCATGCAACATCTCCGGCTCATAAAGATACACCTTGATATTGGAACTCAGACAAGTGGTGACATACGAATAAGAGGCATATTTCAGCAGCAGGGAGTCACATCGGCGGGGAATCATCACCCGCACATCCACCTGCGACATAGCCGCCGCCTGCAGTGCGTGCATCAGAGCATCCGTAGGCAGGAAATAAGGGGTCTGGATATAGATAGATTTACGCGCCGCCGAGATGGCCTTCTGAAAGCAGAGGGCAAGGTTGTCACAAGTATGCACCGGACCGTCGCTGATCATCTGACAGCCGCATTTATTGACTATCGGATTGCATGGCACTTCAAGGTTCAGGTCCTTACCGGCATCGCGCAGGAAATACCAGTCCACCGCAAAGCTGTACAGCAAGGATATCACTATGTCACCCTCCACACGAAAATGTGTGTCACGCCAGCCCTTTCTCACTTCATCACCCACATATCGGTCTGCAATATTCATGCCGCCGATATACCCTACGCGATTGTCTATTACCACAATCTTGCGGTGATTGCGCCAATTGATGCGGCTGGCAAGCTGCGGAAACGTCACCTTGAAAAACGGATGTACATCCACTCCCGCCCTGCGCATCTCCTTGAAAAACTTGCTGCTCGTATTCAGGCTCCCGATATGATCATACATCACCTTTACGCTCAGACCATCACGGGCTTTACGCTTCAGTATTTCGGCTATCTCGGAGCCAAGCTTGTCATCGCTGAAGATATAATACTGCAGATATATACTTTCGCGGGCCATCTCGAGATCGTGTTTCAGCGCCTCAAACTTTGCCCGGCCATCTGAGAAAGTCTCGATTACATTATTCTCGGTATAGGGAGATTTAGTCAGTGAATACGCAAGCTTCACAAGCTGCTTCTCCGCTATTGTAAGCTCAGTCTCGCTAAATCGGACTGTCGCCGGAGTATACTTGTGCAGCAGACGGCGCTTGGCATGACGCGACAGCATCTGCTGACCCTTCAGACTGCGACCGAAGAATAGATAGAATACCAGTCCTACCACGGGAAGAAACAGCAGAGCGACCGTCCAGGACAGCGACCGTATCGGATTACGGTTTTCGGAGATCACTACCGTCACACACGAAAACACCGTGACGAAATAGGCGATCACTACACCCCGGTAAAACCAAGTGCTTAAGAATATCGCTGTCAGCGGGATATTTAAAGCCGTATCCATATCGCAAATATAGTAAATATTCCACAAGTACAAAATAAAGTGAGGCCGGAATATTTTCCGACCTCACTTATTAAGCTGATATCAGCAATATCTTACTCAGCTTTGGGAGCCTCGCCTTCAGCCTTGGGAGCTTCGGGAGCGGCTGCCTCTGCGGCGGGAGCTGCCTTTTTGGAGCGTGAGCGACGTGTGCTCTTCGCTTTCTTGGGAGCAGCCGACTCAAGCATCGACTCGTTGAAGTCAACAAACTCGATCATGCACATCTCGGCATTATCACCAAGACGATGACGGGTCTTGAGAATACGCAGGTATCCGCCGGGACGTTCGGCAACCTTTTCGGCTACTGTGCTGAAGAGCTCCTTGACGGCCTCTTTGTTTTTCAGATAGCTGAACACAAGGCGACGGTTGGCGGTATCGTCCGTTTTGCAGCGGGTGATGATAGGCTCGGCATATACACGCAGAGCTTTCGCCTTTGCCACGGTGGTGAAGATACGCTTATGCATGATAAGCGATATCGCCATGTTCGAAAGAAGGGCTTCGCGGTGGCCCTTCTTGCGGCTCAGGTGGTTGAATTTCTTATTATGTCTCATCGCTGTTTAGTCTTTGTCTAATTTATATTTTGAGATATCCATCCCGAAGGAGAGATTCAGTCCCTGTAGGAGATCGTCAAGCTCCGTGAGCGACTTGCGGCCGAAATTGCGGAACTTCAGAAGATCCGTCTTGTTGAATACAACAAGCTCGCCGAGTGTCTCCACCTCAGCGCTCTTCAGGCAATTCAGAGCACGCACGGAGAGATCCATGTCGGAGAGTTTTGTCTTCAACAGCTGACGCATGTGAAGCGCATCTTCGTCAAACTCATCATCGTCGCCCTCCTGAGAAGAGGCTATAGTGAGCTTGTCGTCTGTAAACAGAGCAAAGTGCTCCATAAGGATCTTCGCGGCCTTCTTCAGAGCCTGACGCGGAGCTATGCTGCCGTCGGTAGCAACCTCAAGCACAAGCTTCTCATAGTCAGTCTTCTGCTCCACACGGAAATTCTCTACCTGATACTTCACGTTCTTGATCGGAGTGAAGATGGAGTCGATGGCTATTACACCGTGCTCCATATTGCCCAGCTCCTCGCGGTTGTCGTCGGCCGACACCCATCCGCGTCCGTGATTGATGGAGAATGACATATTGAAAGAAGCCGAAGGATCGAGATGACAGATGACCAGCTCGGGGTTTAGCACCTCGAAGCCAGAGAGCACCTTGCCGAGGTCGCCGGCTGTGAAGATCTCGGCACCGTTGCCTACGGCTACTGTGCCCTTCTCCTCATTGATGTCGACTGTATTCTGGCGGAAACGGACCTGCTTCAGGTTGAGGATGATGTTGACAACATCCTCCTTCACACCCGGCACAGTGCCCAGTTCATGCGCCACACCGTCGATCTTTATGTAATTGATGGCGAAGCCCTCCAGCGACGAGAGCAGGATCCTGCGCAGGGCGTTGCCTATGGTCTGGCCGTAGCCTGGCTCGAGGGGAGCGAACTCGAATCTGCCGAACTTCGCATCGTTCTCAAGCATGATCACCCTTTCAGGCTTCTGAAATTCTAAAATTGGCATGGGTCTCTGCTATTTATTATTTCGAATAGAGCTCGACAATCAGCTGCTCCTTGATAGTCTCGGGGATATCCTCGCGGGCGGGGACATGAAGGAAACGGCCTGACTTGGCGCTCTCGTCCCACTCTATCCAGGGATACTTGCTGTGGTTGAAACCGGCCAGACAGTCGGCTATCACCTCGAGCGATTTGCTCTTCTCACGCACGGCCACTACGTCGCCGGGCTTCAACTGATAGGAGGGGATGTTGACCACTTTGCCATTGACTGTCACATGCTTATGAAGCACTATCTGACGAGCTGCCGGACGTGTCTTGGCCACACCCATGCGGTATACTACGTTGTCGAGACGGCTCTCAAGCAGCTGCAGAAGCACCTCACCGGTGATACCTTTCGTGCGGGCTGCGCGATCAAACAGATTGCGGAACTGGCGCTCCAGCACACCGTAGGTATATTTGGCTTTCTGCTTCTCTTTGAGCTGCTGGCCATACTCGGATGTCTTGCGGCGATGATTCAGACCATGCTGTCCCGGGGGATAGTTCTTCTTTGCCAGCACTTTGTCTTCGCCGAAGATGGCCTCGCCGAATTTACGGGCGATTTTTGTCTTAGGACCTGTGTATCTTGCCATTTTTTTGTTTCTGATTTTACCCGATACTCATCACGTTTTTCAGCTCCGGGACAGCTTAGCGCAGCCGCGACCGCCGAGAGGTAGATGCTACAAAAGAAACTTTGCTGACGATCTTTCGCATTCGCCGGACCCGTAGATAAGCTGACTTCTGTGGCTGAGTATTCGGATTTGAAGATGATGGTTTTCCTTGAGAATTTTAAGCGTTTGCCTCCGTGAATATTAGCATTACACTCTTCTTCTCTTCGGGGGACGGCATCCGTTGTGAGGCAGCGGAGTCACATCTACGATCTCCACTACTTCTATGCCGGCGCCATGGACTGTACGGATCGCGCTCTCGCGGCCGTTGCCCGGACCCTTCACATAAGCTTTCACCTTGCGCAAGCCCAGATCATACGCCACCTTGGCGCAGTCCTGAGCAGCCATCTGGGCTGCATAAGGAGTGTTCTTCTTGGACCCTCTGAAGCCCATCTTGCCGGCGCTCGACCAGGAGATAACCTGAC
>CAYSJG010000088.1:0-7997 GCA_964431295.1 uncultured Sangeribacter sp.
CACCTCCTCCACCCCCATATAGAGGGGAAAATGGAGCAGAAATTCCTTCTCCTCACCGGTCAGGGCACGCGTGCTCTCCGTAAGGATATAGCAGAAATGCGCGGCATCATGTCCGAGCTCGGCGAGATATGCCGCGAAAGCCTCTCCCCAGAAGGATGTCTCGAGTGAATAACTCTCCACGACAATCCTCCCCACTGTCGATGCCGCGATATTCTTGGAGAGGGTCATCCGCGCCATCTGCGTCAGCGTGTATTTCCGCAGACGCGGCGGCAATGTGGCGAAGCGGTGGCGCAGCCCGGGGATATGATTGTCGGCATACGGCTTCAGCGCATCTATCATCGGCTTGCGGGAGTCAAAATGCAGTATCTGCACTTTCCATCCCTTCTCCTTGAGATGCCGCGTCTTCTGCGCCAGATATATCTGGCCGCCACCGATATTGCCTATATCATTGGTTATGAATACGTAGGTGTTCATAATTAATTGTCTGTGCAGCCCGGATTCTTCTGCTTGCGGATTATATTGGCGATATGTCGGAGCAGCAGCGCGAGCTCGGGACGTTTCATGGCCGCAGCCCAGATAAAATAGAGGGAGGCGCCGGCCAAAAGTCCGAGGAGGAGTTTAAGCCACACGGGAGATACGGTATCCGCGGCGAGCCTCGCGGCGAGCGCGGCGAGCGCGGACATAATAAAGGCCGGGGCGACCCATCGGAGCTGACGCCATAATCCGATATTGTGTAGACGACCGTTGTACCATGTGTTGCAGAAGAGTGAAAATGCCGCGGAGACCACAAGGCTCCAGCACATGGCCTGCACACCGAGAGGCACCGCGAGAGCGAGGAAGAGGACTCCGGCGACCTTCTTCCATATCTCCACACGGAGGAAGAGATCGCTGCGTCCGCGCGACTGCAGGAGCTGCAGGTTGAGACTCTGGAGAGGATGCCACATGAAGGAGAGGCATATCGGCGGGAGCAACAGCGCGGCATAGCTCCATCTGGGGCCTAAAAGGATCTCCACGACCACATCCGGGAGGGCCACGAGAGCCCACATCAAGGGGAATACGCAGAAGCAGCTCACGCTCGCCATCTTGCGGAATGCTGACAAGAGATTCTCTCTGTCATCCTGCAGCGAGCAGAGAGAGGGATAGGAGACATTCTGCACCACTCCGGAGATATTCTTGGAGAGAAACCCTCCTATCTGCATAGCCCGGGTGAAACATCCGAGGTCGGAGGCGCGATATACCTTGCCGATGACCAGCAGATAAGCGTTGCGATATACGATGTCCATAAGTCCGGCCACGGCAAGACGGGATCCGAAGCCGAGCATCTCGGAGAAGGCCTTGCGCGAAAATATGAGCGCGGGCCACCATCTGCCCCAAATCCAGAGTCCACCGCACAGCAGAGCCTGCGAGAGCAGCTGATATGCCACGATAGCTCTTACGCCCCATCCGATGCGGGCCAGGTATATACCGGCGGCTCCGGCGAGCGTATAGGCGATAAGTGCGGCACGTGTCTGCGTACGGAAGTCGAGACGCGCACAGAAGAGCGCCTTTGGCACTACCATGAGCGCGTTGAGCGGTATGAGCAGGCCGATGCTTCTGGAGAGGCTTTCAAGCGCCGGCTCATCGTAATATGCGGCGATATGGGGCGCAAGAATCCATATCAGCAGATAAAGCGACAGACCGACCACCACGTTGAAATAGAAGGCCGTGGATGTGTCGGTCCGTGATAAGGTGCGCCGGCGTATCAGCGCCTGGGAAAATCCGGAGTCAGTGAGCGAAGAGCCCGCTTCGATAAAGATGGTGAGCATCCCCACGAGACCGTAATCGGCCGGGGTCAGCAGACGTGCCATCACCATTATCACCACAAAGCCGATGGCCTGTGACGAAAAGCGCATGGCGAAGCTCCAGAGGACTCCCCGAAACGTGCGGTGTCCCAGCGTAGAAATCATGCCTGACGAAAGTCCTCCTCATGGGCGAGAAAATCCGCGTAAGCCAGACGTATACCATCCTCAAGCTCCGTGCGATACTTCCATCCGAGCTTGAGGGCCTTGGAGACATCGAGGAGTTTGCGCGGAGTGCCGTTGGGACGAGTGGTGTCCCACTCTATGCGTCCCTCAAAACCGACAATTCGCGCCACTGTCTCTGTAAGCTCTTTGATGGTCAGCTCCTTGCCGGTGCCGGCATTGACTGTCTCGTTGCCGATGTAATTATTCATCAGGAAGACGCAGAGATTGGCAAGATCGTCCACATAGAGAAATTCGCGCAGCGGAGTGCCGTCACCCCAGCATACCACCTTGTCGGCTCCGGATTTGACAGCTTCATGGAAGCGGCGTATCAGGGCGGGCAGCACATGACTGTGCTCGGGATGATAATTGTCATTGGGGCCATAGAGATTGGTCGGCATTACAGAGATATACTCCGTGCCGTACTGGCGGTTGAGGTATTCGCAATATTTCAGACCCGATATTTTGGCAAGCGCGTAAGCCTCGTTGGTCTGCTCCAGCGAGCTTGTCAGCAGGCAGTCCTCGGTCATCGGCTGGGGAGCCAGACGGGGATATATGCAGCTGGAGCCGAGAAATTCCAGTTTCTTGACACCATGTCGCCAGGCGGAATGTATCACATTCATCTCCAGCGTCATATTCTGCCACATGAAGTCCGCCGGCTGCGCGGCGTTGGCGCCTATGCCACCCACTTTGGCGGCTGCCAGAAACACGTAGTCGGGCTTTTCGGCGGCGAAGAAATCCTCCACGGCCTGCTGCGAAGTCAGATCCAGCTCCCGATGAGTGCGGGTCACTATATTATGATATCCCTGGCGCTCAAGCTCCCGGACTATGGCCGAGCCTACCATACCGCGGTGGCCGGCCACATAGATTTTTGCATCTTTCTGCATCATTTCACTATCCCTTTCTCAAGATATTCGGCAAGGTTGGTCCTGACATGTTCGGAGGCACGCTCTGCGGCCACCTTCGCCATGTCGGAATCCACCATCTTCTTCACAAGCTCCTCAAAGGAGGTCCGCGAGGGATTCCAGCCGAGTTCTACGCGGGCCTTTGTGGGGTCACCGAGCAGATTTACCACATCCGTGGGACGATAGAAGTCGGGCGACACCTCGACTATCACCTTGCCTGTGGCCTTGTCAATGCCCTTCTCGTCGGCGCCTTCCCCTTCCCAGCGGAGTTCTATCCCCACATGATGAAAGGCGAGCTCCGCAAACTCGCGTACCGTATGCTGCACACCGGTGGCTATCACATAGTCATCCGGCTTGTCCTGCTGCAGAATCAGCCACATACACTCCACATAGTCGGGAGCATATCCCCAGTCGCGGAGCGAGGAGAGATTACCGAGATACAGTTTCTCCTGCTTTCTCTGCGCTATACGGGCGGCCGCCAAGGTAATCTTGCGCGTGACGAAAGTCTCGCCGCGGCGTTCGCTCTCATGATTGAAGAGTATGCCGGAGCAGCAATACATACCGTAGGCCTCTCGGTACTCCCGGACTATCCAGAAGCCATATTGCTTCGCCACCGCATAGGGGCTGTAGGGATGGAAGGGGGTCTGCTCGTTTTGAGGCACCTCCTCCACTTTGCCATACAATTCGGAGGTAGAGGCCTGATAGATGCGGCAGCTCTTCTCGAGCCCGGCCAGACGCACGGCCTCCAGCACACGGAGCACACCTACAGCCACCGTGTCGGCAGTGTATTCGGGCACATCGAAACTTACCTGCACATGGCTCTGCGCCGCGAGGTTGTATATCTCGTCGGGACGCACGGAGATGATCACCTTGGAGAGACTCATCGAGTCGCACAGGTCAGCGTAGTGGAGATGAAAATGAGGATGCCCCTCGAGATGGGCTATACGTTCGCGCAAATCGGTGGAGGAACGGCGGATGGTGCCGTGAACATCGTAGCCCTTATCCAGCAGAAATTCCGCCAGATAGGAGCCGTCCTGACCGGTAACGCCTGTAATCAATGCTTTCTTCATTATCGTAGTCGCACGGAAGTGCGCTTATTAATATACCATTCTACAAATGCATCTATCCCCTTGACAAGAGGGGTGGACGGACGATAGCCGACGGCTCCGAAGAGCTTGCCGGAGTCCGAGAATGTGCGACGGGTCTCATATGGCTTGGGCTCGCTGCTGACATGAAGTCCTCGAATACCGAGTCTCTGCTCGAGCAGACTGAGAAATTCCACTACCGGCACCGGACATCCGCTCCCGATATTGTATATCTCCGCTTCCCCAGGAGAGCCGGGGAGCATGAGCAGACGCGCAAGACTCTCCACGACATCGCCGATATACGTAAAATCGCGTGTCTGAAGTCCTCCGCCAAACAATTCCACCGGCATGCCGTGAGTCAGGGCGTCGACAAAAATCATCGGAGCCATGTCAGGACGTCCCCAAGGACCGTAGACAGAGAACATTCTCACGCCTGTGGCCCGCAGGCCATAACTGTGACAGAACGCGCTCGCGAGAGCCTCGTCACACAGTTTGGTGGCTGCATATACGGAGCGCGGAGAGGTACAGTTGTCCGTTTCGCGGAAGGGGGTGGGGATATCGTCACCGTAGACGCTGCTGCTCGAGGCATAAAGCAGGTGGCGGACGTCACACCGACGGCATACTTCCAATACATTGAAGAAGCCCGCGACATTGGTGCTGAAACTGCCGGCCGGGTCATCATACGAATCGCGCACACCGGGACAGGCGGCGAGATGCACGGCCTTTTCAGGCCTGAAATCAAGCACGATGTCGAGCAGTCGCCCGGCATCGCTTATGTCACACTTGAGAAAACGCAGTGAGCCGAAGCGCTGACTGCGCTCGACATCGAGACCGAAAGACTCAGAGGATGTGTCGAAACCGTCTCTGCGAAGACGGGCAAGTCCGCAGCTCGCGCTATGCTCCCGAAGTGAATCCACTCCGAGCACATCATGACCATCGTCTGCGAGACGCGAAGCGAGGGCACTTCCTATGAATCCGGCAGATCCGGTCAGCAGTATTCTCATCTGTCAGTCTATATGCGGATGGGAGGCCACCTGCAACAGCCGCTCGAGATGCTCTCGCTTGCGAGGCGCAATCTCCAAATGCCGACTAAGCATTCTGAGACGGTGCACATCACTGCCGGTAAGGTCAATCATCCCCTCTTTAAGCAGCCATTCGGCCTTCTTGCGAGCCGTCTCGCCGTAAGCTCCGACAAGCGACATCAGATTGCACTGGAACAATACTCCACGCTCCTTGAGCTTGCGATAATCCTCCTCCTTCATGTAGCGGTAGCGCTCCGGATGTGCCAGCACGGGATAATAGCCGGCGGAGAATATACCGTCAAGCAGCTCATGCATATTCATAGGAGGATTGAAGTATGATGTCTCGACAAGCAGATGGCGCTTCTCGTCACCGATAGGGAGAAAATCGCGCTTCTCCAGACGCTCCTCGAAGAGGGAATCGAGCATATTCTCAGAGGCGAGACGTAGCTCTACATTTCCGTTCCATTCGAGACAAAGCTCCTCGAAACGTCGCTGCAGCTCTTCGGGAGTATTGGGATAATCCTCCATTATGTGGGGAGTGAGCCAAACACGCTTCACCCCGAGCTCATCATATCTGCGAAGCACCTCGACGGATTCATCTATCGTCCGGATACCGTCGTCCACACCCGGCAGGATATGTGAATGCCAGTCAGTGAGACCCGACATCACCCCCGCTTCAAGAAGTGTATCTACATGTTTTTTGAATGGCCACATAGTCTGAGGGGAAATATGAGGAAAAATTATGAGGAGTAGCTGTCATAGTTGCCGTAACTGTAATATGACGACTGCGCCTCGGTGGTGCCGTTGAGCAACAGGCTTATATTATTCAGTCTCTTATCGTTATAGAGGTTGACGATGTCAGAGATGGCAGTTTTCTTAAGCAGTCCGGCGCGCACCACGAAGATGGTGCTGTCGGCAAACCGGTTGATAATCTGGGTATCCACGACAACATTGACCGGCGGACAGTCGATGATGACGATGTCATATTCGGCTTTAGCTTTCTCTATAAACTGCTTGAAGCGTGATCCTTCAAGAAGCTCCGCGGGGTTTGGCGGCTTGTGACCTATCGGCATCACATAGAGCGAGTCGAAGCCGTCCACGCGTCGTGTCAGTGCATCGAGATCATCGGTATGATTCTGCAGATAGCTGGTGAGACCGCGGCGAGGCGAGTCTACATAAGTGGAGAGCGAACCGTGACGCAGGTCACCGTCCACAAGCAGCACTTTCATGCGCTTGAGCGCGAATGAAGCGCCGATATTGTATACGATGAAGGACTTGCCGCTGCCGGGATTGAAGGATGTGATAGCCAGGACTTTGTCTGAAGTCCCATTGTGCATCATCAGCTCGATGTTGGAGCGTACCACTCTGAAGGCCTCGTTGGCCACATCGCGTTTCCCCTCCTCCACTATCGGTTTCGGTCTGTCGATCATGGTCTGACGCTGCTTCTTTGTACGAAGCATTTCACGCAGCTTATTCTTCTTGCCCACCTGCGGTATCTCTCCGACAAAAGGCAGCGGGAGATTGTCAAGGTCGTGACGCGACTGCACTTTGTCATTGGACACCACAAGGAAGTATACCATGGATGCGGGCAGCAGGAATCCTAACATGAGACTGATGACAAGAGCCATGGGCTTGTTGGGGCCGATGGGCTTGCGGGAGCCGTAGGGAGGCGTGATGACGCGGACATTCGACACGGTGAAGGCCTGCTGTATGTCCGCCTCCTCGCGCTTCTGCAGAAGAAAGATGTAGAGAGCCTCCATGACTGTCTGTTCGCGCATGGCCGACACGAGTTTCTGCGACTGCTTGGGCAAGTTGGACAGCTTGTCATCACTACGGTTGAGCGCGCCGCTCATCGTCTTGACCGATGTCTCGAGTGTGCCTATCTGCGAGGCGAGCGAGCTCATTATGCTTTCACGCAGACCGTTGAGCTGAGTATCGTATTCGCGTATTATCGGATTGTTTTCACCGGAATTCTGAATAAGGTTCTCACGCCCAAGGAGGATACGGTTGTATTCCTGGATGGAGGCCTCAAGAGTGGAGGGTCCGAGGCCGGTGGTCACCGGAATGATGCTCAGTCTGTTGGCCGGCTTTGCCACGAAGTCTCTGACGTATTTGGCCATGGCGAGCTGATTGGAGGCTGTCAGCAGATTTTCGTCCACCAGAGCGGCCTGCTGCGTAAACGCACGGGCAGTCTCCTCGGGGAAGAGGAGCTTGTTGGCGCTCTGGAAGTCGGCGAGATGCCTGTCGATGCCTCCTAACTCCTCGGTGAGCGACACCAGACGCTCGGTGATGAATTTGGAGGTGGCCACATTCACCTTATTCTTGTCCTGCAGCCAATATTCGCTGTATACGTCCACCACGCTGTTGAGTATCGCGTTGGCGCGCTCTATGTTGGTATCATTGATACTGAGATCGATCACATCGGCGTCTGTGTCCACAAGGTCGCCTGAAAGCAAAGCGATATAATGTTCCGTAGCATAGGCATAGGAGGAGACATTCACATAGATTGTCACTTCCTCCGATCGTGTCTCAGCGTATCCGGCATTCGGACGCAGATACATTTTCCCTACAGGAGTGGCTATCGGGGTGTCGCCCAGACGGCCGCTCACCTCTTTGTCATACTTGGTGACAGCTCCCCCGGGGGATGTTTTTGCAAATTTGTACAATACAAAAGTATTGTCGGGCTGCAACTTTATTCTGAATGAGAATTTCGTATCATCATCGAGACCGGGATAATCGAACGCCACCGGATTGTTGGAGCCGAAAAGCGCCGTGCCGTGAAATGTCCCTTTCTGCGTCATCCAGACATTGAGCTGAAGCCGTCTGACCACTTCGGACATCACCGCCGGCGACTTCAGCGAGATGAGTTCATTGTAGACATTGGTGTTACCCCCTCCGAAACCGAATTGGGCGAAGGCTCCCTTTATATCGAATCCGGAGCCCTGCTCCGGGTCTTTTATAAGTACAGACATAGTGCGGCTGTAC
>CAYSJG010000089.1:0-7981 GCA_964431295.1 uncultured Sangeribacter sp.
CACATAAGAAAGGTGTCGGTAGTTCTAAGAACGGCCGTGAATCAGAAAGCAAACGCCTGGGCGTGAAAATCTTCGGCGGCAGCAATTGCAAAGCCGGCAATATCCTGAAGCGCCAGCGTGGCACTCAGCATCACCCGGGTCTGAATGTAGGAATCGGCAGAGACCACACTCTCTATGCCCTCATCGACGGCGTAGTGGTCTTCTCCACAGGCAAAGAGGGACGCAAATATATCAACGTGCATCCCTATAGCCAGGACGCTCAATAAGCGGGATTGATATCCCCACGAGACAGCGGGCGAGCCATCTTCTTGACGGCTCGCCCGCATTTTTTTGCTCTATCGCGCTTGGACGATTCCTGCGCTGCAAGCGATGATCGCTGCGCCGGGCACGACGGTTGCTGCGCCGCAAGCGACGCATACAGTAACAAAAATTGGGTCTTAACTTGGGCTCTTAATCTTACTCTTATCTTTTCTTTTGTCCGGCTTTTGGGGGAGGGGTATGGTCGGGCTCTTATTTCTTTTTTTGTCCGGCTTTTTTTATCCCCAGAAGATGTAGGCTATGGCTACGGCTGCTATGGCTCCGGTTATGTCGGCGAGAAGTGCGTAGCCGGCGGCGTAGCGGGTCTTCATTACTCCTATGCTGCCGAAATATACGGCCAGTATATAGAAGGTGGTGTCGGTGCTGCCGCGTACTGCCGCTGCAAGTCTGCTTACAAAGGCGTCCGCACCGTTGGCCTTCATCACGTCAAGCATCATGGCGCAGGAGCCGCTTCCGCTGAGGGGCTTCATAAGCATGGTGGGCAGTGCACCGACCCATTGCGAGTCAAACCCCAGCCATTCCACCAGGGAGGCCGTCCAGGAAGTGAAGTAGTCAAGCGCTCCGCTGGCTCTGAACATTCCTATGGCCACAAGTATGGCCACGAGATATGGGATTATCATCACAGCTGTCTTGAAGCCCTCTTTTGCACCTTCGATGAAGGTGTCATATACATTGATCTTTTTGCGTACACCGGCGGCAATAAAGATGATAATCACGCTGAAGAGTATGAAATTGGCAGCGAATGTGCTGTATGTCTCCACTTTATCCTGCGGCAACGACATGAAAAACCATGCCACTGCTCCCACGATAAGAGCGAGGCCTCCGAGCCATCCCCAGATGACCTTGTCCATGCGGATGCGTTGCTTGATGCAGAGCGCGGTGAGCCCCACGAGTGTGGCTACAGCGGTGGCGAGCAGTATAGGGATGAATACATCCGTAGGATTCTGCGCGCCCCCTTGTGCCCTGTACATCATGATCGACACCGGAATGAGGCATAGTCCGGAAGAGTTGAGCACCAGAAACATTATCATGGCGTCAGTGGCCGTGTCCTTTTTTTCGTTGAGTGTCTGCATCTGCTGCATGGCCTTGAGTCCCATGGGAGTGGCGGCGTTGTCAAGTCCGAGCATGTTGGCGGAGATATTCATGAATATGGAGCCGAAGGCCGGATGATTGCGGGGAATGCCGGGGAAGAGACGTGTGAAGAAGGGTGAGATCCAGCGGCTCATGCGTTCCACCACTCCACCTCTCTCTCCAATTTTCATGATGCCGAGCCAAAGGGTCAGCACGCCGGTAAGTCCCAGGCTGACCTCGAAGGCGAATGCGGCCTGTGAGAAGGAGGCGTTCATGATGTCGTTCCATATATTTATGTCGCCGTAAGCCAGTGTGCGCCAGAGCGCAATGAGAAAGGCTATGGCAAAAAACGCTATCCAGATCCAGTTGAGTATCATAGTCGCTATCTGCAGTCTGTGAGTACACCGTGGTGGGCGGCGTGACATTCAGTCACCTTATGGTCCACGATGATATGTCGCGTGGCCATGCCGGAGATTACAGACATCTCGTGGCTCACAAGCACGATGGTCACTTTGCTGGCCAGCTCCTCCATGATGTTGTATATCTGACGTTCAAATTGCTTGTCCACGTAAGAGAGCGGTTCATCGAGCACAAGCACCTGCGGTCTTCCCGCGATGGCTCGCGCCAGAAGTGTCCTCTGGAGTTGTCCTCCCGACAGCGCATCGATGTGATGATGTAGAAACCCTCCTATGCCGCAGAGCTCTATCACCTCCTTGAGTCTGATCGATGCATCCACGGGCAATCTGCCGAAGCTGCCGGCTGCGAGTCCGGATTTGACGGTCTCCTCCACGGTGATGGGGAAATGCGTGTCGATCATGCTTTTCTGCGGCAGATATCCGATGGAGGGTCTGCCGGCGTATATCACCTTGCCGGAAGTGGGTTTCAGCAGTCGGAGCATAAGCCTGAGCAGAGTGGTCTTGCCTCCGCCGTTCGGGCCTGATATGGCGAGAAAATCCCCTTTGCGCAGCGTCAGATTGACATCTCTGAGCGTATAACCGGAGTCATAGCGCATAGAGACATTTCGCAGCAGTATCACCGGCTCACCTTCCCTCTGCGCGGATGTCGACGGATGGTGTGCGGTTTGCACCGGAGTATGGCGGTCGCAGTCGTTCATTGTAGGATGTATTCTCAAGATCTCTATTTTTGTTCAAAGGCTTTGCCGAGCGCCTGAATATCCTCGGCCCATCCATAGCCGTTCTGTCCGAACTGCACTATGGGTATGCCCAGGAAGTCTGCTACAGCTTTGGTCTGCGGCGTCACGGTGCCCTGCTCCACGACCATGAGCGTCGGATGCAGGCTCTTGGCTTGACTGAGAGCCTTCTTGAGCGCAGCGGGGGAGGATTCTTTGCCTGCCGAGCCGAGGGGTATCTGAGTCATGCCGTAGTCGCGGGCAAAATAGCTCAGCGAAGGATGCATCACCACGAATGCTTTGCCGATGACCGAGGCGGCAAGAGCCCGGTCAATAGAATCGAGGCGGGCATTCAGAGCCTTATGGCGGGTTGTATAGTAGTCCCTTCCGGCGCTATCCGTACTGATTAAGATATTCAGGATATTGTCGGAAATGATTTTTGCATTTCTCACAGAGGAGAGGAGGTGAGGATCAGTGATGTCGGCGCAGTGTCCATGCTCATCATGGAGAGAGTGTGTGCCGGTGATCTTTCTGATGCCTTGAGAGAGATCCACTATCTGAATGTCGGGAAATGCGCTCTTGATTTTTTGTGCGATATTCTCTTCGTAGCCCGGAGTGGAAGTGGTGAGATAGAGTCGGCTTCCGCGCAGCTTCTTCAGCGACGACACGGAGGGCTCGTAAGTCTCGGGGTCGGCGCCGGCGGGGAGTATGGAAGTGGCCTCCACGCGCTCTCCTCCGATGCTTTCGAGCAGCATTCGGTGAGCGTCATAGCTGACCGCTACCTGCACACGTCCGTCCGGCGAGTCTTTATCTCCCCCGTCGTCACTTCTCCCGCAGGCCATGATGGCTGTGCCCGCGCATATCATCAGAGCTGCCAGCAGGATATAGTGTAGATGTATGCGAATATTCATGCTCATGGAGCGTGCTCAATTTCAAATCTTGCGTATCCCCATGATTTCGCGGACATCGCGCAGGGTGTCTGCAGCGAATGCGCGAGCGCGCTCAGCGCCCTGCTTCACCACTTTCGACAGATATTCGTCATTATTGCGGATATCAAGGATTCTATCGCGGATGGGGAGCGTCACCTTGAGAATATCCTCGGCGAGCTGCTTCTTCATATCGCCGTAGCGGATGCTCATGTCGGCGTATGCGTCGCGGTATTGCTGCGTCACCTCTGGTGCGCAGACGAGATCCATGAGGGTGAAGAGATTCTCCACAGGCAGTGATGGTATCTGGTTGGGAATTTTGGGTCCCTCGTCGGTGACGGCACGCATCACCTTCTTGCGGAGCGTCTTCTCGTCGTCAATGAGGTATATGCAGTTTCCCTCGCTCTTGCCCATTTTGCCTGAGCCGTCGAGTCCCGGCACCTTTACCGGAGCGCCTCCGAAATTGAAATTGACCGGCTCTCCGAAATAGTCCACGCCGTAGAAACTGTTGAATCTGCGTGCAAATCGGCGTGTAAGCTCAAGGTGCTGCTCCTGATCCTTGCCCACGGGGACGAAGTCCGCCTTATGTATAAGTATATCCACGGCCATAAGCGTAGGATATGTGAGCAGACCGGCGTTGACGCGCTGGTTGTTGGTCTGATTGCCGATGATCTCTTTCTCGATCTCTTCGGAGTCGGAAGTGATGCCGAGGGCCTTGCGCGCCTTGTCCTTGAAGGATGCTGTGCGCATAAGTTCGCCGATGCCCACATGCATATTGAGCAGCAGATACATCTCGGCGATTTCCGGGACATCGCTCTGCACATAGATTATATTCTTGTCCGGATCAAGTCCGGCGGCAAGATATTCGGCGAGAATATTCTTGACTGACTCGTGCAGCTGCTTGGGGTCAGGATTGGTGGTAAGAGCGTGGAGGTCAGCTATGAAGAAGCGGCAGTCGTAATCATCCTGCATGCGCAGGAATTTACTCAGCGCGCCAAAATAATTGCCGAGATGAAGATTGCCTGTGGAGCGGATGCCGCTCACCACTATTTTCTTGCCGTCCTGTGAATTTCGGTCCATGAGATTTCTTAGATTGTATATATTTTGACTAATTTTGAAGAAATTTGCCGTGTGGCTTTGTTAAGATTTACAGATATTAAGTATAAATATCTTGCTTATCATTTACAAAGATAACATTTTTTAGGATGAAAAAGTCTAAAAAGTCAATATATATTGCAGTCGCGTCTCTCTCCTGCATCTTCGGCCTCTTTGCGAATACTGCGGCGGCCTCTTCCTCTCCGGTCGCAAATGCTGCGGAAGGTGCGGAGGTGTCCTCGACAGCATCGGATGCCGAGGAGAAGCATGAAGTGCATAAAGTGCTGTTTATAGGCGACAGCATGACGGGCTGGCTTGCCGAACGCCTCAATGCCTACGGTCAGGCCAATGGTTTTGAGGTGGTCACCGTAGTGTGGGATGGCTCGACGATCAGGAAATGGGGCGCGACTCCCAAATTGGCCGGTATGGTCAGCAAGTATGAGCCGGACGCACTCTTTGTGAGCCTCGGCATGAACGAGCTGTTCGAGCCTCGTCCGGAGCAGAATCTGTCAGCATCGGTGGATAAGATATTGTCGGCGGCAGGCGATGTGCCGGTGGTCTGGATAGGACCACCATCGTGGCCGGGGCGCGGCAAAGGAGAAGTGCTTGACAGCTGGCTCTCCGAAAAGGTCGGCGAGCGACATTATTTCAGCAGTTTCGGCCTCGATCTGCAGCGTCAGAGCCGTACAAATCCTCATCCTACGCGCACCGGTATGGTCAAATGGATGGACGAAGTAATCAAATGGCTGCCGCAGCATACCGACCTGCAGTTTGAGAGTCTGGACTCTCCCGGCCCGTCGTCGATGAGCCGTGGCAAGGTATATATCTATAAGCGGATGAAGGAGAGTCTGTAAGAAAATAAAGGCCTGAGAGCGCGATAGAACGCGCTCTGAAGTGACCGGGGTCTGAGAATCAGCTCCGGTTTATCTTTCGCGGTATGGTGTCTCAGAAAGTGTAGCCTACTGTGAATACCCACGCTTTATTGCGCCCGCCGAGCGCACTCTCTTTCCATACGTCCAGACATCCGGCCATGTAATGCACTCCGATGGAGTAGTGGCGTTTCAGTGTCAGTGATGTGCCGAATTTGAAACCGAAGTCGAAATTGTCGGCGTGTGCGCTCATGAATTTAGTGGAAGTGGCGGCATTGCCGTTACCCTCGCCTGCCACGGTGTTGTCGCCCTCTGCGCGTACAGGTGTCACTGTGGGGTCGGTCGTGGTGATATTCATCTCCGAGTCATACATGAAGCCCGAGCCCTTGGCATTTCTCAGCACAATCTGGAAGTATGGACCTACCTCCACATTCCATCGGAGATCGTCCGTCACATTGAAATGCAGCGAGGCCATGATCGGGATGGTGAAGTTATAGCTGCGTACTTTGCCAAACTGCGAGAGCTCCTTCTGCTCGAGCGCTTCGTTGATGTAATCAAATGCATATGCATAGCTGCCGCTGCGGCTCTCGAAGAAAAATCCCGGCTGCAGTGAGATATAGTCGCGGATATTTATGTCGGCAGTCACACCGAGTTCAAAACCTGTACCCCAGGCATTGTTGTTCCAAAGATTGAAGATCTCTTTATTGACGGTGCGGTTGGAGGTGTTGACTCCGATCTGCACTCCGAGGTCAAACAAGGATTCCGGACGTCCGGTGTTGAAAAAGTCGGAGGCTTGGGCCCCTATAGCTACAGCAGTCGCTGCCAGCAGGCAGTAAGTTTTTTTCATATCAGCAGTTGTTTTGTTGTTATAGAGGCCTGACCGCGTCGAGTTACGGCGATTCCCATATCACAAATTTAAATAAAAATTTCTAATTTTGCATTCTAAATCCAAATCAAATTTCTCTGAGATGTCAAAATATATCTATGATGCCTTGATGACTAATGTCAAGGACTATGTGATGATATTGTTCGGACTGTTTCTGTATGCCCTCGCTTTTACAGCCTTTATTCTGCCTCACGAGATAGTGATCGGCGGTGTGTCAGGTGTGGGCACGCTGGTGTATTTCGGCACCCACGGGGCTATCCCTGTGGCAGTCACTCAATACGTGCTAAATCTGCTTTTGCTCGGCATGGCGTTCAGAATAGTAGGCAAGACTTTCGTGATACGTACCATCTTCGGCGCCACCTTCGCCTCTCTCTTTGTGGGTATCCTCGAAAATGTGTTCATGTCGCTTGATCATCCTCTGATAACCGATATAAGCATGAGCGCCGTACTTGGAGGCGTGCTGTGCGGACTCGGTGTCGGTACGGTCTTTATCCACAACGGTTCGTCGGGAGGCACGGATATAATAGCCGCGATGGTATCGAAGGTGAGCAACGTCTCCATCGGCCGCACGATGATCATCACCGATATGCTTATCGTCAGCATGAGTATCCTGCTGCCGTATGACGGCGACTGGTATGCCCGCATCGAGGCCCGTGTGCCGTTGATAGTCTACGGCTGGATTGTCACCTTCCTTATCGCGTATGTGACCGACCTTATCATCAACTCCAACCGTCAGGCCTCCCAATTTGTCATATTCTCCCACAAATGGGAAGAGATAGCTGACAGGATCAACACCGAGGCCAAGCGCGGCGTCACAGTGATGGATGGAACGGGATGGTATTCCAAAAAGGATGTGAAGATACTTCTGGTGTGGTGTCGCAAGATAGAGTCCGTGACCATACAGCGCATAGTAAAAGTGATCGACCCGGAGGCGTTTATTACGCAGGCGAATGTCAATGGCGTATATGGCAAAGGCTTTGACACGATGAAGGTGAAGATAAAGAAGAATCATCCCGGCGCGGCATACAGCGAGCATCAGGCTAATGCTCCGATGGATGAGTGACAGGCCGGCGACTTCCTTCCCTTATAAAAGTTATAATAAACAGCGCGCGTGTCTTGAAAATGACAGGACACGCGCGCTTTGTATGCAGTCAATGTATGCGGATTGGTTATTGCAATTGCTTGGCGAGGTCAGGGCGAGTGGCGCGTATGGTGGAGATGAATGCGCTGTCAAATGCGGCAGTCGACTCCTTGCGTCCGGCCATCTCGAATTTGCTTTTTTCCGCTCGGGCGGAGAGTACGGCTTCCTGAAACTGCATCGAGTCCGTCCATTCCCGCACGATGATCTTGCGCGCGGCTTCTCGCCCGGCGATGCGGGCGGAGTCAAGCTGAGCCTCGGTCTCGTGAGCAGTCTCCCCCTTGCTGTTGCCGCAGCCTCCTGTGGACAGCAGAGCCGTAGCAGCGAGCAGTGAGGCGATGTATGATATGGATGATCTTTTATTGAATTTCATTGATATTTTATTTTATGAGAAGGGGTAGGAGGTGGACTGTGGCCGGATTATTTGTCATACAGGGAGTTCCACCATCTGGGGTCGTCCTTGAGCCATTTCTCAAACCATGCCATGATAGTGTTGTGCCATTCTCTTCTCTTCTCGAAGTCCATGATGATATGATTCTCGCCGCTGAC
>CAYSJG010000090.1:0-7966 GCA_964431295.1 uncultured Sangeribacter sp.
GCCTTCTTCCGTCGTCGTGGATAAGGTCTACGACTCCGTTTTTATATCCTATCGCGAGGTATTTCCCTTCATAAGAGTAAGTGGCGGTCTGCACATCCGTTCCTCCCGTGGGGAAGAGATATGCCAGAGGTCTGATCCCTTCAGTCGCCTCTCCGGCCTTGTCGTAGCGCAGGAGGGAGGTGTGTGTGGCCTCATAATCGGGATAGCCGTCTTTGTTCCATCTGGACTGGCTGCGGATGCGGAAATAGGTGTACCGTTCGCCGTCGAGGATCTGCACGCAGTTGAGGTGGCTCGTCGTGTCAGAAGTGTGCGACAGGATGTCGGCGGCGGGGTGCAGCTGCCATACACCGTCGATGGCCGCATGGGCGGAATAGTGATATAGCGAGAGGATGTATAGGAGGAAAGTGGAGAAGGCTATGGTATGTAATCGCATTTTCAGTCTCATAAAATGCCGGAATTAGCTAAAAACTTAACGGCCGTCCTCGGGAATTATTGCATCGGTCGCCGATCGCTATGTTTTTTAGGGGGGCTCGCCGGGGCGTGTCAGATGAGCTGTATAAGGTCCGGCTCAAGGTCGAGAGTAGCGGTCAGCAGCCCGGGGAGCTCGAATATGAGCCGCTTGCCGCGTAGTCCGCGTTTGCTCAGCAGGCGCCCCACCGTGCCGTCGAGCGTGCCTCCAATGATCCGCACATGGCGGCCGTACATCGAGGATGTAATCTGGTCCGGAGAGTAATATCTCACCTTCCCCATGTCGCTCTCCACCGCCTTGATAAATCTGTCCATATCTTCGTCACGTACCGTCATGGGGGTGGCCTGAGCTGCGCCGCGGACATATCTGTACTGCAGTGTGGGAGTGGCGGCCACCACCGGATCGAGCTCCTCCCGAGTGGCCTTGACGAATATCAGGTCAGGCAGATACGGCCTTTTCTCGCGATGGCTTCCTTCGGAGGATCGGACCGCTTGTTCCACCATCGGAGTGAAGGTGTGAAAGCCTTTTTCCGGCAGTTCGCGCCACGCCGGAGTCAGTGAGTTGGGACGCTTCAGATCGCGCATTACATACCAGGGCATTCTCCTATCTGTGGTTAGTGGTTATAGGTTAGTGGTTAGTGGTTAGAGGTTAGAGGATTTTTTCATTTCTTCTCCTTGAGCTGTCCGGAGCGGTAGGCGTGCAGCAACGCGTTGAGCTCCTCGATCTGACTTTGCAGGATCGCACCCTTGTCAGTGTCGCGCACCCGCAGCCGGTGATGGTTGTTCTCCACGATCATCGTGGTGCCGATGATGTCGGTGCCGAGTCTGACAGCCTCGTCGGCGGAGGTGAAGGGCTCGTGCTGTACGAGCTGAAAACCCTTGGAGTGGAATACGAGCGTATACCCGGCGATGCCGGTAGTGTTGTGGTAGGCGCGTGAGAATCCTCCGTCAATGACCATAAGGCGTCCTCCGGCCTTGATGGGATTCTCCCCTTTGCCGGCCTTGACGGGTACGTGACCGTTGATGATATGGCGGTGTTCGCCTCCCACTCCGAAATCATCGAGTATCATGTCGCAGATCTCCTCCTTGTCGCGCAGTTTATAGTAATACCCCTTCTCTTCGTGATGGGTGGCCTTGTCGGCGATGAGGTATCGCTCGAAGGTGGTCATGGCATGCTTGTCGAAGAGCGGCGAGTCCGGACCGCACCAGAGATAGAGATAGAGGTCGCGCGACTGGCTGCGCTGCTCCTCGGGTGTCTCCGGATTGAAGGCGGAGCGCATCACCTGCTCTGTGCGCTGCAGCAGCTGCCGTCCCTTGAGCGGCTCGCCGAAGATGTCTATTTCGCGGAGAGTGCCGTCGGCGTTGAGGGGCACACTGGCGTGGAAAAGCAGATTGGAGTTGCAGACTGTGTACATCCCGCCGTGGGAGAGGAAGATTCCGATGTGCTGCGCCAGCTTCTCGCTCGCGCGGAAACTGTGTACGAGCTTCTCCACAAGGTCCTTCTCCTCGGCGGTAAGGGCATACGGGTCGGTGGGATCTATGGTGGGGAAGTGGCAGTCGAGCATGGGATGCTCTGCGCCGCCGATCTCCACGGTCCCTTTGTTGAAGTCGATATGGTGCAGCTGGCGGCGGTCCTCCATTTTCCACTCCGGATGATGGCGTATGAGCTCTCCCTCCAGCTTGAACTGTATGACCGTGATGGCCTTGTGCATCTTGGCGATAAGGCGGCGGCTCTTCAGGGTGATGGCCGACTCGCCCGGAGCAAGTTTGGGGTCAAAGACGCTGCATTCGTCATCGCCGTAGGTCTCCATGGCGAATGTGGCGAGCGGCACGAGATTGATGCCATAGCCGTCTTCCAGAGTCTCCATGTTGCCGTAGCGCAGACAGATGCGTATCACATTGGCGATGCAGCAGCGGTTGCCCGCACCGGCTCCCATCCAGAGGGCGTCATGGTTGCCCCACTGTATGTCGTAGTCGCGGTATGTGGCGAGAGTGTCCATGATCAGATGCGCTCCCTGGCCGCGGTCGTAGATGTCGCCTAAAATATGCAGCTGGTCGATGCTCAGACACTGGATGACCCGGCATATCGCCTTGATAAACGAATCGGCCTGACCGGTAGAGATGATCGTCTCTACGATGCCGTTGTAGTACATCTGTTTGTTTTCCCCCGAAGGCGCCTCATGAAGCAGCTCCTCGATGATATAGGCGAATTCTTTTGGAAGAGCCTTGCGCACTTTGGAGCGGGTGTATTTGGAGGATACCTCCTGAAGCACTTTCACCAGACGGTGGAGAGTGATGTTGTAGAAGTCGGAGAGATTAGGCTCCTGAGCCTTGATGAGCTCCAGTTTGCGACCCGGATAGTATATCAGCGAGCAGAGCTGACGCATCTCGTCGGCACGCATCGATGTGCCGAAAAGTTCGGATACTTTACGGCGGATATTGCCCGAGGCATTCTTGAGAATATGCGAAAATGCCTCATATTCGCCGTGGATGTCGGCCACAAAATGCTCCGTGCCTTTGGGAAGGTTGAGGATGGCCTCAAGGTTGATTATCTCGGTTGCCGCCGCGGAGGCGTTGCCGTAGGTGCGCGCCAGCAATTCAAGGATGCGGCGGTCGCCGGCGGTTTTGCGATCTGTCAGGTCCATAGCGCAAATACTGTCTGTGTTACATTTTTTGCAAAGATAATACTTTTTGCATATTAAAAAAATTCTTTTTATCTTTGTCTGCGTAGATACTGCACCATAATTATAATAATAATCTAATAACAAATAAACTCTATATGATGAAACGATTATTCGTGGCTTTGGCCGCAATCGCCATGCTCGCTCTCCCCGGCGTGGCTCAGGAAGAGACTCAGGGAAAACCTAACGTACTGATCGACTATTTCAGCCGTCCTGCAAGCATCCCCTTCAAGTGGGCGGAGACCGTGCGCACAAGCGTTATGCAGGGACTTCACAATTCCAACCGCGTGTCGATTATCGATATCGATGCCAACGATGCGCTCAAGGTGGAGCAGGAGCGTCGTGAGGAGGAAAACCTCAGCGCCGGCGACAATATAGATCGTCTCGCTGTCATGCAGCAGGAGGGCGCAGACTATGTCCTCCAGGGTGTCATCAACGACATCACCATCTCCAAGACCACTACCAGCAGCGCAACTACCTACGATCCGGTATATGCCTTTACCCTGAAGGTCATCGATGCGAAGACGGGCAAGATCGTTGCCACAGATTCGTTTAAGGCTCCCAACGGTATATTTGACCTCACCGGATTCACATGCATAGCTTACTCTCCGGATGAGGCTGTCACTGCTTATTCGGTCATAATCCCCAAGAAGATACAGAAATTTATACGCACGGCCTTCCCCATACAGGGCTCCATACTTGAGCTCGCCGAAGTGAGAGGCGACAACGTCAAGACTCTCTATATCTCCGTAGGTGACGTCCTCGGAGCCAAGAAGGGTCAGAAATATGAGGTACGCGAAGTGCGCACCATCGGCGGCAAGGAATCGCGCCGACTCATAGGCGAAGTCGAGGTGTCGGACGTAGAGGGCGATGAGCTCTCCCTCTGCAAGGTAAAAAAGGGCGGCCAGGACATAGTAAAATCCTTCAATGCCGGCAATAAGCTGATAGTTACCTCAATGGAGTAGTTTCAGCTCAGAGCGGGCCGAGAGCTGATAGGCGGAAGCAAGCTTCCGGAACAGTCCCCAAAAAGCTGAGAGAGCCGGGGCTTGCCGATGGCCTATAGTCCGGCGTCAGCCCGGTTCAGTATTCGGCGCGCAGAGCGAAGGTCCGACGCAAAGCTGAAGTCGCGGCTAAGAGACATATTATAATTAAAAATACAAGATGAAAAGATCTATCTTCATACTGATGGCACTGCTGGCGGCGATATGCTCCGGCAGTGCCTTTGCCCAATATCCCGCTGCGGATGTGACTCTCGAATCGGAGTCAGGCACGCAGTGTACCTTCCTGAGCAATACCGCTGCCGACAAAGGCAAGGAGGCGATGCAGGATGCCATCGCAGGTACGTTCTATACACTCTTTACCTCCGGTGTGGAGGGGGTGAAGGGGGGCAAGCCGATGCTCGCCGGCGACAATAAGCCTTTCATGTACCGCTTCTTCAACGAGGAGCTCTACAACCGCTATCTCGTGGGGAAGCCTGTAAAGGTGTCTGAGCAGAAGGTCAACGGCATACGCCAGGTGACCGTGCGTCTGACTGTCAATATGAAAGGGTTGCAAGGCGCTGTTGCCGGCGGTGGCGCGACTCTCAATCCTGCATGGGCTGACAAGGCGGCCACTCCCACCGGTACAGAGGCGCTCAATCCTGTGGTTATCGTGGTCCCCTACGTAAAGGGGGCGGGAGATGACGGATTTCAGGCTATGAAGGAGATCGTGGACAACGACCCCGTCAAGACCGCCGCTCTCGAGAAGATAACTTCGCTCTTTACTGAGAATGGCTATAAGACACGCGACTTCCGCCGCGCCCTCAGCAATTCCAAGACTTCCGGCATGCTCAATCAGGATGCGCAGGACGATGTGAAGAGCATGATCGTGCGACAGCTCCCCGGTGACATCATCGTCACCGTGGATGTCAATGTGGAGCATCCCGATGCCCACAAGAGCTCCTGCACCGTCAGAATCAACGCTGTAGAGGCGCAGACTGAAGGCACGCTCGGCAGCGCTTCCTATTCCAGCGGTGTCTATATGACCTCCGACGGCGCGCTTCTCGTGGACTATGCCCTCTCCAAGGTGGAGAAGAAATTTTTCGGCGACCTCAAGGATGCCTTCAAGCGCATGATTGCCGAGGGACGTCCCATGGCGATAGAATTCAATATCTCGCAGGATATCACCGACTGGGACTTCACCGAGCCGACACCCGAGACCGGCTCCGACTTCATGACCGAGCTCGAGGACTGGCTTGACAAAAACTCCTTCCACGGTGTCTACAACATGGGCAATTCCTCTGACAAGTATATCTCCGCCACACTCAATATCCCCATCTGGGACACCGAGAAGGACAGAGGTTATACCACTTCGCGATTCGCCGCCGACCTCAGGAAATTCCTCCGTCAGCAGTTTGGCGACCTGTATAAGGCCGACGTCACCTCCATGGGACAGAAACTCAACGTCACTATCAGATAACCAAGTCGAGCAATTGAAGGCAACCTTCGGCTCTCTAACCCCAATCCACAATGAGAATCTACCGACTCTTAATATACCTTGCCATGGCGGCCGCCGCCGTCTTTACTTCCCGCGCTCAGGAAGAGATACAATTCCGTCCGGGCAAAGTGACGCAGCAGGATCTCCCCGAAGCCGTAGCCAATCTCCTCGAGAGCAAGCTTTCGCAGATACTCAACCGCTGCTCGGCAGCCACCGGAGGCGACTTCGGAGTATTTGTCGTCGAGCCGACGCTGGCGCTCAATTCCGAGGAGTCCACCTCCGGACTGGTGCAGAATGTCACCGTAATCGCCGGTGAACTCACGCTTACAGCCAAAAATGACTTCGACAACGCATCCTATTATTCGGTGACGGTGCCTCTGAAAGTCACCGCCAAAAGTTCAGGGGAGGACCCGCTGCTCCAGCTCGCCAAGTCCATCAAGGTCACCGAGCCGGTGTATGTGCGCTTTGTACGCACTGCCAGAGCCAATATCCTGAAATATTACGAGCAGAACTGCGGCAACGCCATCACGCGGGCGCAGACACTCATACTCGCCGGCAAGACCGATGACGCGCTGATGCTGCTCATGGCCATCCCGCCGACAGCCTCATGTGTGCAGCAGGCAAAGCTCCTCATTGCCTACATCAAGGAGCGCGAGGCGTCACAGCCGCAGCAGTCAGCACCCGCTCAGGAAGCGGCACCCGCTCAGGAATCAGCCCCCGAGCCAGCCCCTGCACCCGCTCCCACCGCTGCACCGGAGCCCACTCCCGCTCCGACACCCGCTCCTGCTCCGGCCCCCGCTCCTGTACCTCAAACTGTCCCCGCCGAGATCTTTATTTCGGAACCGGGATGGGAGGCAGAAGTCGTGGATTGCCGCTACGTCCCGGCCAACAGGCGAGTGGTGATAACTGTTAAGGTGAAATCGCTCGATAAGACTCTGGACAACAGGTATACCACCGCCGAACAGGCTGTAGACGCCGACGGCAAGCAGTATCGCAAGCTCGGACTTAGCAGCAACTTCAACACCTTCCCCAACGGGGTAGGGGTCAAGATAGATTTCTATATCGACGAAGTCTACTCCAATCCCGGAAATATCGCGATGTATAAGTTTGAGGTGGGCAACGTGAAATTCGAGCTCCGTAATCTTCAAGTGAAATAAAACTCATGACATCATTTATCTCAAAATATACCGGCACGCTGAGACGCGGACTGTTTCGCAGTCCGCTCTCAGCTGCATTCGCTATAGCCATGCTGGTGGCCGGCATGACCGTCATGGCCACCGGCTCCGCGCAGGCGGCCTCTTATAAGGTCGTGGACAAGAGTGCCAAGAGTATTCCCGACTGGGTGCATACTCAGCCGGCAGGAGCTATACTCGTGGAGCTCGAGCGTCCCACGCTCGGCGAGGCGCAGTCGGCTGCCGAAACGGAGATAGCACGCCGTATCATATCGGCCGTGGCCACAAATATAGATCATTCCACCTCCTACAACGCTTCGGAAAGAATCTCCAACAATGTCAACGATCTTGACGAGAATTTCACCATCAATACCGAGACTTATGCCGCGAGAATACCCTTTCTTAAGGGGATATCCCTCTCTCAGGCCCTCGGCACTTACTGGGAGAAAAGGCAGGAGAAGGCTTCAGGTAAGCAGTATGTGTCATTCTCTGTGCTTTATCCTCTCTCCGAGCGTGAACTTAAGGAGATGACCGATGCCTATGAGAAGCAGGATCGCGAGGCTGACGAGGAGCTGCGCACGCTTAGCGCCGGCGTATCAACCGTCGATTCAAGCGAGGCATTGCTCAATGCCGAGACGCGTCTGCAATATCTGTCTGAATATTTTATCGACAAGAGACGGCGCGACGAGGCCGCCGCTGCGCTCGCTGCCTATAAGGAATGTGCCAAAGCTCTCTCGCTTGAGGGTGAGGTGGACGGTGCCGCAGGTAAGATTTACTGTCGGGTGATGCTCCATGGCCGCCCTTTCAGACTCGTGGCTCAGCCTGCGGTGAAGTCTGACTGTGCGTCACGGCTCGCCACCTCCTGGTCACAGGACGGCTGCACACTTACCATCTCCTATTCCGCCGAAGACTGCCTGCCTACCGAAAACAACAGCATCGAACTGACGCTCAAGTCGAAGCTCGGCAGACTGCGTCAGACATTCTTCATCCCCTGACAGATACCCGATATGGTGATAGATAAGCTTGACTCAAAGGTGGATCGGCTCGTGGAGAGCCTGCGCAAGTGTGATAAGATCCGTGTGCTTTTCGTGTGTCTGGGCAACGAATAAGAAAATTTTTCTAAATTATTTAATCCTAATACTCATAGTGTTAGGATTATTTTGTATCTTT
>CAYSJG010000091.1:0-7961 GCA_964431295.1 uncultured Sangeribacter sp.
AGTCACGCAACCGCAGCGGCATTGTCGTAGGACAGGGGAATTTCATTGAAGACGAGCGGGACCAAAACATCTCCGGCAAGACTGAAAAGAGCACCTGAAAGGAGCCTTACTTGAAGGTATCGGGGAGATCATTCTCGTAAAGCACGGTATCTCCGCTCTTGAGGATACCGGCAAGCAGCCTCTGAGCCTCCTCGAAACTGTCCGCCACATGGAGATTAGTGCAGTCGAAATCGGTCCTGTGGATACCTTTAAGGAGCGCCTCGCGATTGACCTCATTGACTATCACGGCCATGTCGCTATGGTTGCCTATATGCTCACCGAGCTCGGCATTGAGCTTCGCCTGCTCATCGCCAAGCTCCACCATCCCGGGAGTCACCACAATCCTCCGGCCTGTCTTGAAACCGCCGAGCACCTCCAGAGCCATTCTCGACCCAGAGGGGTTACTATTGAATGCATCATCTATAATCGTGACTCCACCGGGAGTGCGCTTGACGTTAAGACGATGTTCCACCTGCTCCAAAGATGCGACACCGCGACGTATCTGCTCCTCCCCTACACCCAGCATACGCCCCATTACTATCGCGGCCACAAGGTTTGAGATATTGCATTCACCCACCAGACGGGTACGGAATTCAGAGACCTCACACTCAGCTTCAATATTGGGAGCGCAATGGCGCACGACCTTGAAACGCGAACCCTCCGGACTGTATTCGATATCCTCCGCAGTATAATCACACCCTTCGGTATTGGTCACTCCATAGCGGATGCAACGGCAGTTGTCCACATTACGGGAGGCAGAGGCCGGAAAATCATTGTTGACAATCACAAAACCGGAGGAGGGGACAGCATCGGCAAGTTCAAACTTGGTCTTCGCCACATTCTCTATACTCTTGAAAGTCTCGATATGCATAGGACCGACTGCAGTAATGATACCGCAACCGGGATGCACTATATCGCATATCTCCTTGATGTCGCCTACCTGTTTGGCTCCCATCTCGCAGATAAACATCTCTGTGTAGGGCTTCATCATCTCTCGCACTGTCCTGATCACACCCATCGGAGTGTTGTAACTGCCGGGCGTCATCAGCGTCTCATACTTCTCAGACAGAATAGCGTGAAGATAATGCTTGGTGCTCGTCTTGCCGTAAGAGCCGGTGATACCGACAATCTTCAGATCAGGCATGGAGGAGAGGATGCGCATGGCATCATTGCGATAGCGGGCATTGATGGAATTTTCCACCGGCTTCAGCAATATCACTGACAGCATGACTATAGCCCAGCTGAAGACTGTCACCATCAGGAGAACAGCCACAGCCACATCGGGTCCGCTGTAAAAGCCTACCTTGTCTCCACTACCTCCGAAAGAGATAACCGCAGCCATAAATACGGCAAGTCCCAGAATGCCTGTCACTGTATATATGCGCCATACACGCTTGGTGAATACAAGCGGCTTCTTCGACTTGCGATGGACACAGAGCACCGTTTTCCAAAGAGATACAGCCGCCACAAGCACCAATCGCAAGGCAGGTGTAAGCAGCGTGGAGAGCAACAGAAACATCATCGCCACATCAGTCATGCGCCAGCCGCTCCACATACGTGGACGCACATACCTCCAATAGCGGTCCGGACGATAACTGTTCTGCTGCAACATCTGTATATCATGCTTGAAATTAAGCAGCATGTACACGCCACACACTACATATATCATTATCAGTAAAGCTGTCATTTTATTGTATAGATTGTATGATTGTAATATTCCGACATTTCATCCCGTCACTTGCCGCTCTTATCATCCTGCCGCCGCAACGGGGAGGCCGCATCCTTGAAGAATTCCTTAAGCACCGCGGCAAACCCGAATGGATTGTCAAGGAATGAGAAATGGCCGCATCCGTCAAACACGACAAGTCCGCTGCCGGGGATCAGCCGCTTCATAGTCCTAGCATCGGCAAGCGGGGTCGCTGTGTCATCGCGCCCCCATATCATCAGAGTCTGCGCCTTGATATCAGGCATAAGATGACATAGATCCTGATTGATGCAGCGGCTCATTATACCGCGCATCACCGGGGAGGAACGCCTGTAATCATCCGAACCGCTCTTGCCGCGCCACTTCTCCAGAGCCTCTTCTCCACGTCTGTGCCCGAGCAGCAACGGCAGCAAACACTTGGCCGTCTTATAACTATATACTTTGAAATAGTATTTCAGAGATCGTCGCGGCTTCACCCCCGCGGCATCCACAAGAGCGATCTTGCGGATATTGTCATGACGCGACCCGAGCACTATGGAGATTCTCCCTCCGAAACTGTGGCCTATCAGCGACACCTCGCCAAGTCCCAGACGCTGCATGAATTTTTCCACAAAATCAGCATACTCTCCCACACCCCATATTTCCGGTGGTTCGGCACTCTCGCCATGTCCCGGAAGATCAAGGCTCAGCACACGCATCGTCGGCTCAAGCTGCGCCGCTATGCTGCGCACTGTCGTGTGGTCGCAGCCCCAGCCGTGCATCAATATCACTACCGGTCCATCGGGCTTACCCGTATCACTGTAATGAAGACGCAGACCATCTATCTCTATATCAGCCATATCTATTTCAGCCGGATATAATTTGATTATTTATCAGAGGATGTATTCACCATCGGAGTCACCGGCTCATCGGCGCAAAGGACCACGAGCAGATTGCTGACCATAGCGGCCTTACGCTCCTCGGTCAGCTCTACCGTACCGTTTTTCTCCAGACGGCTGAGAGCCATCTCCACCATTGACACAGCACCCTCCACGATCTTCTCACGGGCCGTGATGATGGCGGATGCCTGCTGGCGACGAAGCATCACCGCAGCTATCTCCGGAGCGTAGGCGAGATAGTTGAGACGGGCCTCCACTACCTCGATACCGGCCATTGCCAGACGTTCGTTGATCTTATGCTCCAGCAATTCGTTGATCTGTTCACCTCCGTCACGTAGCGTCAGTTCATCACTGTCCGCACTCTCGGGGTCATACGCAAAACGCCCGGTAACCTCACGCAGAGCGGCGTCGCTCTGTATGCGCACAAAATTATTCAATGCCGCATTGTTGAGAGCGCTCCCGTTGGCCTGTAGAGACTGGGCGTCAAGATCAAACACTACTTTATACGTATCCTTTATACGCCATACGAGCACCATACCGATGAGCACGGGGTTGCCCACCTTGTCATTGACCTTTATCGGGTCTATATCCATATTGCGGATACGGAGTGACAATTTCTTACGGCTCATGAACGGATTCACCCAGCGATACCCTACCTGCCGGCATGTGCCTTTGTACTTGCCGAAGAATATCATCACGCGCGCCTCGTTGGGCTCCTGTATGAAGAATCCGACCATCATCACAAACATTGTCAGAGCCAATACACCCGCCAGGACGACACCAAGCCATTCGCATACAGTGGCCGCATACCATATACTCAAAGCCACGCACACCGGCAACGCTATGAATACCACACATAACATCGCGAATCCGTTGAGTATTCTGCCGCGATATTCGAATTCACCATTACCGGGCGCACCGCCATTTAAAAATTTATCATTCATATATCAATTCATTTTCACATTAAGACCACGCTCACTATATCTCAGTCCAAGAATCTGGAAGTCAGGCCACCGTATGCATCGATACGGCGGTCGCGAAGAAACGGCCACCATCGGCGCACATTCTCCGAACGTCCGAGATCCACATCCACATAAGCTTCCATGGCTTCGTCCGATGGAGCTTCTATAAGTATCTCTCCCTGAGGGCCACACACAAAACTGCTGCCCCAGAAATCTATGCCCGATGTCTGACCTGACGGATCTTCCTCATATCCTACACGGTTGACACTCACTACCGGCAGACCGTTGGCCACGGCATGTCCGCGCTGCACCGTAATCCAGGCATCGCGCTGTCGGGTCTTCTCCGCCGGTTCATCATCCGGATTCCACCCTATCGCAGTAGGGTAAATCAGTATTTCCGCCCCCTTAAGAGCCATAAGACGGGCAGCCTCCGGATACCACTGATCCCAGCATACGAGCACTCCGAGACGTCCTACACTTGTCTCTATCGGCTCAAAGCCCTTGTCGCCGGGAGCGAAATAGAATTTTTCATAAAATCCGGGATCGTCAGGGATATGCATCTTGCGATAACTGCCCCGTACCTCGCCGTCGCTGTCAAATACCACTGCCGTATTGTGATACAGTCCGGCGCTGCGCCGCTCAAACATACTTGCCACGAGCACTACCTTGTTGTCGCGAGCCACTGCACCGTAAAAGTCGGTAAAGTCGCCCGGCAAAATGGAGGCGAGATCAAAATTGTCCACCTCCTCCGTCTGACAAAAATATAGTGAATCATGAAGTTCGCTCAGCACTACCAGCCTGCAGCCCTCTTCGGCAAGATTCGCCACAGCCTGCTCGTTGCGGCTGCGGTTGGTCGCCACATCGGAGGAGAAGTAATGCTGTACTATACCTGTACGTAATATCTGATTTTCATTGACCATATGTATGCTTTCAATCTTTATTTGACCATATCAATATATGCAAATCAAAATATTTGCAAATCATACTTTAAGACACCCGAACTTCATGGACGGACCATCCAGAAATCCTGCCGGCAACTGCATTGTGGCGCAATGCAGCGAACCGTGCTGCTTCAATAGCGCACGGCAGTCCACACTCACCGCCTTTCGTTCGGGATAGGCTACGCGTATCGTCTGAGCGGCCAGCAGATCATTATGCGGCTGACCATAAGAGGGTATGAAGATTACCTTGTCAGTCACCAGATAATTGGCGTAAGTCGCCGGGATACGCTGACCTTCCCCATCATATACCGCATCCGGGAGCGGGAGCTCCACAAGATTGAAAGGATCGCCCTCACGAGTGCGAAACATCGTCAGCTGCGCCCGCATCTTCAGCAATTCCTCAAAATGGGGGTCATCCATGTCGCGGCAGCCTGTGAAGAGTATGGTATCATGCGGCGCGAGCCGCGCAAGAGTATCGATATGAGAGTCTGTGTCGTCCCCCTCGAGGGCGCCATAGTCGAGCCAGAGGACGTGGTCCACGCCGAGACGGTCATGCAATATTCCGTTAAGCTCACTCTTGCTTTTGCCGCCGTTGCGGTTGGGCGAACAGAGACAACGACTCGTGGTGAGCAACGTACCGCGGCCATCGGTTTCCACCGACCCGCCTTCAAGTATGAAGTCGCGCTCGTTGCGGTACACGCTACCTGCGATTAATCCGGCCTCGGCAAGATGCAGATTGACGAGATTGTCCTTGTCCGAGGCGAATTTCAGTCCCCAGCCGTTGAAGCCGAAATCCAGACAACGGTTGCGCTCCCCCTTTACCACCGACAACGGGCCGTAATCACGTGTCCATGTGTCATTGTACGCCATCTCTTCGATCCTGAGATTGAGGTATGACTCGGGACTCAGCAACAATCTGAAATGACTTTCGGCATACTCGCGGTCATGCACAAGCAGCAGTACGAGCACACCCTCTTGGGTCAGCGCGCGGATTATCCCGTCATAACACTCTCTGGCCTCATCAAGCATATACTCCCAGTCTGTGTCCGGCTCCGGCCACGACATCAGCACATGCCCCTGAGGCTCCCATTCGGCCAAAAATCTTATATCTTCTCCTTTCATTTCTTACAAAAATAGTGATTTTACCCGACATATTCTCTGTTTTTGTATTATTTTTGCAGTTGAGGCGGAATGACATACATTCCCATACCTAATCATTCATACCCTCTCATACCGACTTATATGCCTGATACACAAAAAGAATTCAGCACCGAGATACAACGTTGCAGAGAGATCTTCATCAAGAAGATGCAGGACTACGGTACATCATGGCGTATCATGAGACCGCGCTCGCTCACTGACCAGATATTCATCAAAGCCCGACGCATACGCTCGCTCGAGGATCTTGCCGCCTCCGGAGGCAAATCCGCTGTCGATGAAGGGATACTCCCTGAATTTATCGGCATCGTCAACTATTGCGCCATGGCGCTGATACAGCTGCGCCTCGGACCCGGCGAACCTCTCCCTCCTGCTGTGGCAGAGCAAGAATATGACAGGTCAATCAGAGATGCCACACAACTCATGTGTCATAAAAACCATGACTACGATGAGGCATGGCGACAGATGCGCGTAAGCTCCTTCACCGACATTATTCTGCAGAAACTACTGCGCACTAAAGAGATAGAAGATCACGACGGACAGACTATCATCTCTGAGGGTATCGACGCCAACTATATGGACATGATTGTCTACGCACTCTTCGCGCTCATCAAGCTCAATGAACAACGACAGGATGCCGAATAAACTCACGACAGACACCAGGAAGGGTCTCGCCGGCTTCACGCTTCAGCATCAGCCGCAGATTGCCTGGATACTCCGGCTCACTGTAGGCGGTGTGTTCACTTACTCAGGATTTGTCAAGATGATAGATCCCTGGGGCACTTTCTACAAACTTCAGGAATATGCCGGAGCCTTCGGACTTGAAGTCGCCGATTCACTTTTGATTCTTGCAGTTTTCGCTCTCTGCGTGTTTGAGTTTCTCACCGGCATTTTTCTGCTTTTAGGAAGTTTTCGCCGCTCGGCGCCGGTGATGGGGCTGATGCTGATGCTCTTCATGCTGCCGCTCACACTTTGGCTCGCCGTAAAAAATCCGGTGAGCGACTGCGGTTGTTTCGGCGATGCAGTAATCCTCACCAACTGGCAGACCTTCTGGAAGAATGTCATACTCACCATACTGCTGGTGCTCCAGTTGCGGTTTAATGACAAGGCGAGATGTCTGGTACGGCCTGTCCTCCAGTGGGTAGTACTCCTCATATCTACCCTTTATATCACTCTCATAGGACTATACGGCTATCTCATACAGCCGATGATAGACTTCCGGCAATATCCCGTAAATTCGCTGCTCGCGGACTACGGCGAGGATGAAGCCGACGCTATGGACGAAGCCGCCTCATTTAAATTCATATATGAAAAGGACGGAGTCCGCAAAGAATTTTCCGTCTATGACTCGCTGCCATCTGAAGAATCCGGATGGCGGTTCGTAGCTCGCGAAGAGATACCGCAGGATAATCAGCAGGCTACACTGGATACAGAGACTACATTCCGACTCTGGAGCGAAGACGGCAGTGAAGATATGACTGAAGATGTACTCGCCGGAGAGGGATATCTCCTGATGCTTGTATCTCCCGACCTCGCCGGCATCTCTCCGGCCACGACATGGAAAATCAACGCGCTCCGCAAGGAGGCACGCCAGCAGGAGGTGCCGTTTATCGCCGCCGTGGCGGCCACACCGGAGCAGATTGAGACCTGGCGCGACCTCGCGCTTCCCGATTACGATATCTACACCGCCGAAGACACCGAACTTAAAATGCTCGCCAGAGGCAATCCTGCAGTTGTAATGCTCCAGGAAGGGTATGTACTGTGGAAAAGCTCGCTCCTCTCCATTCCTGACGACTTACAGGGGACCAAGCTCTTCGAGAGGCCGCACGACGACCGACACAATCTTATATATCTCTCCATCATCTACATCCTGCTGACGGGAGCAGTGGCACTTACCAGCTACCTCCCCGCCCTCTCCGTCACACGAAGGGATAAAGAGGATGAGGAAAATAAAGATGTTAGCGCACAATGAATATCAACTGCGGAATATCAACTGCGGCAACTGCGGAATATCAACTGCGGCATGCCGCAACATAATGACTAATTTAAAACAGTTAATTCTCTGACACAAACAAATCATACAATATGAAGACCACTGACCAACTTATCGACATGCTCCTCGACCTGGCGTTTCTTGAAGACGTAGGCGACGGCGACCATACCACTCTCTCCACAATCCCCGCCGAGGCACAGGGACGCAGCAGACTCATCATCAAGGAGGAGGGCATACTCTGCGGTGTAGACATCGCCGAAAAGGTGCTGCACAAGGTGGATCCTT
>CAYSJG010000092.1:0-7882 GCA_964431295.1 uncultured Sangeribacter sp.
GGTTCTAGTGCCAAACCAATTTATGACAAATTCGCAGACTTTGCTTCAATGATTAATCCTCCATTTGTTTCTATGATTATGCCGTCCCGTTGGATGACAGGTGGCAAAGGTCTTAACGAATTCCGCTCGTCAATGTTAAAGAACCATCACATTAGAATTTTTCACGACTATCTTAATGCTTCCGATTGTTTTGATAATGTATCAATAGAAGGTGGAATATGCTACTATTTTATTGATTTTAGCATAGAGGGGCCATGCCAATTCATATCACATACATCTAATGGCATTTCGATTGTTGAAAGATATCTTGACGATACTGATTCAGATGTCATTGTAAGAGATGCTGGCGCTTTATCCATACTTGACAAGGTTGTTAAAAATACAAAACATTATTTCTCAGAAATAGTTCTTGCTCGTAATCCTTTCTCTTTATCTAATCGCAACTCTCAATTATCAACAAACAAGATACCTAATGGAGTTAAAGTGTTTGGTCGGTTCGGAAACAAAAGAGAGATTCGTTATCTTCCTTCAGACTTTATACCCTCAAAGGGGAAAGACATTATGCATTCATGGAAAGTATTCCTATCCAAAGCTGATGGTGCCGCTGGCCAATTAGGAAATCCAATTCCTGCAAGAATAATCGGAAATGGCGTTGTCGGTGATACTCAAACCATTTGTACTGAAACCTTTCTAACTATTGCTCCTTTTGATTTAGAAACGGAAGCAAAGAATGCAGTTACATATTGTAGAACAAAATTTTTCCGATTCATGGTCGGCATAAGAAAACTTAAAAACATGACACGAGATACATATAAGTTTGTGCCGATGCAGGATTTCACTGCCGAGAGCGATATCAACTGGGGCAAAAGCGTAGATGAAATTGACCGTCAGCTATATGATAAGTATAATCTCTCCGATGAAGAGATCGCTTTCATCAACTCAATGATCCAGACCATATAAATATGACCAGCTAATTCATGCAGGTGGATTGGGCGAATTGGACGGCGGGATGCTTGTCGGTTAACATTTTTTTGCTAATTTTGTGTCTATATGTGCCTGTCCGCTCTTTTATTTGGAGCTGATACGCATTTTATCTACGAGAATTTAACATCTTCCAAACTTAATCTGCAAATTGTATTTGCACCCTTGACATTGAAACGTATCTTTCTATCTTTTCTGACCATCTGCACCATCATGCTCATGGCCGAGGCTAAGCCCAAGAAGCTGACCGACAACATCAAGTGGGAAGTCACTCCTGAAGGGGTACTCCAAATTACAGGCTCGGGAGCAATGCCCGACTGGACCACTCCCCAAAATGAGGCATGGTATAAGGATAAGAAATGGCACTCTATCCACCGTGTGGAGATAGGGGAAGGCATCACCTCCATAGGCTTTAAGAATTTCTCGCCTGTGGGTCCTGAATTCTCACGTCAGGAGCCTCTTGAACTCATCCTCCCCTCCACTCTGGCTGAAATCGGCGACTTCTCCTTTAAGAACACCAAAATCAAGCAGCTCACACTCCCTGCCGGGCTCAAACGCATAGGCCTCGGAGCCTTCACCTCCTCGCTCGACCAGGACTCCATAGTATTCCCCTCCACTATGACCACTCTCGCCGACGGAGCTTTCATGCGCTGCAAAATCAGAAGCGTCTCTTTCCACTCCGATGTAGTGGTGGCGCCGGGAGCATTCTTCGAATGCAAACCTCTCAAATCCATCGACTACAACAACACCTGGACCGAACTGTCACCGGCAGCCTTCGAAGGGAGCCACAGTCTCATGGAGATACTTAACGCTAATAATGTGCGCATGCCCAACGGCAACCCCTATATCCGCACCCCGCTTGAACGCAATCCCGACATCCTCGCTGCTCTGCGCGAATATAATGGAGGAGGCTCAGGCGATAAGAATGCAGATAACGATGAAGAGGAGACAGAAGGATCAGCCGTAGGCTATCTGGCCGAATTGGACTACAAGATACCGGTGATGGACGGCATCGACCGCGAAAACACCTTCTGCCTGGTGATGGGCAACGAACATTATACCCGCGAAGCCAAGGTGCCGTTTGCCAACAACGATGCTGAGATTTTCTCCCTATATCTCAAAAAGACTCTCGGCATCCCCTCCGACAATGTACATCTCATCAAGGATGCCTCCCTCAACGATATGCGTTTCGGCCTGAATCTGCTCGCCAAGACCTCCAACGCCTATGACGGCGACATCAACATCATAATCTATTACGCCGGCCACGGTGTGCCCGACGAGGCCACACGCGACGCCTTCCTGCTGCCGGTGGACGGCTATGGCGCCGACACCTCCACAGGCTATTCCATCAAAGCTCTTTACGACCGTCTTGCCAACATACCGTCGAAGGGCACTGTAGTCTTTATGGACGCATGCTTCAGCGGCTCCAAGCGCGAAGGCGAAATGATGGCGTCCGCACGAGGCGTGGCCATCGCCCCCAAAGAGGCGGAAGCATCAGGCAATGTTGTTGTGTTTACCGCCGCCACCGGTGAAGAGACCGCATTCGCATACAACGAGCAGGGACACGGCATGTTTACATACTTCCTGCTCAAAAAACTCCAGGAAAACATGGGTGATGTAACCCTCGGCGAGCTCAGCGACTTCATAACCACCAACGTGAAGCAATACTCGATTAAAGAGAACAAAAAGAGCCAGACACCCACTGTCAGCGTACCCGCCGACATGGCCACAGACTGGCGCAATATCAAACTCTGACATTATTCAGACCCCTGCGCAAATATCTGTGCAGGGGTCATAATCAATTTACAATAAAATGAAAAAATCAGTTTTCATGCCCGCGGCAGCCATGGCTGCCCTCGCGCTGCTCGCCGGAGGATGTACCGCAAGCGACCCGGACAACGCATTGGACATCAACCAGGCCATCACCGACAACAATGACAACGACGATGACTCGGACGCCAAAGATCCTACCGGCGAATATCATCTCACGTCATACAGGATCGGCAATTGCGGCTACTCGCTCTCCTATGATCCTATCTCATGGCTGCCGATATCGGCTACTGCGCAATCCGAGGACTCCTATGGCAACCCGACAACCACAAACTATACATTCACTGTCATAGATAATCAGGTCACCGAGGTGAGATGGAATACCAAAGAAGAGATCTATCAGGAAGATTATCATTACAACACCTCCGAAACCGTACTGAGCGATCTGCAGTTTGAAGACGGCCTTCTCAAAGGATGCTCTTACACCAGCACTGCCATAAAATACGATCATAGCGGTGCAGTATTGAGCCAGGACAA
This sequence comes from uncultured Sangeribacter sp., assembly GCA_964431295.1. GTDB lineage: Bacteria > Bacteroidota > Bacteroidia > Bacteroidales > Muribaculaceae > Lepagella. The sequence continues at coordinate 3,289 of CAYSJG010000092.1, forward strand.
CACCTCCTATACCGTAGCATTTACCTATGACTCCGAAAAACATCTGACCCGCATTGTGGCCAACAATCAGGTATTCGACCAGACATGGAATGAAAACGGTGACCTCATCTCTATCAATTCTCCCATGTACGGCAAGTCTACCGTCAACTACACCACAGTCGAAAACCGCTGGCTGCAGTGGGAGCCGACACTCCCCTTCATGGGCTTCTTCCAGACATTCGGATGGTTTGGCAAAGCGCCTAAACATTTCCCCTCCTCCATCTCAAAAAGCGATGGCAGCCTGCTCCCCGATCAGGATTTCAAATCAGCCTCACTTGACTACTATATCGACTACGACGGCACCATACAGCAGGCCCGCTGGACATACACCAGCGCTTTCTACTATGACGTTAATTTCGGATATAATTAAACATCCACTAAGTCCACTACGTCAGGAATATACAACAACCGGTTTATGAGATATTCTCTGACTTTAACAAGAAATTATAATTGAGAGATGAACAAGATAATACTTTCACTAATCCTTTGCGCCACCGGAGTCACAGCAGCCCACGCGCAATATGACTACAGCAGCGCAAGCCGTCTGGACTCGATTGAAAACGCCATGGCCACGGCAAACGCCCGTCTCTCGGAGATGCGCACCGACAGTGTCCACAAGGCCATCTGGTCCAACACATCCTATTTCAACATCTTCTACTCCGGCGCCTCCACATCCACCGACATCTACCAGTCACAGAAGGCTAAATTCGGAGTCGGCCTCAACGTAGGCTCCTCATATATCTGGCCACGCAACAAGGCATGGGGCAATGTCGTAAAGATAGGATTTGACATCCGCTATCTCGACCTGCAGTTTGCCATGTACGACAAATTCGCACGTCCGCTCACAGACATAACCACCACACAAAGTCCTGCATATCAAGGATGGACAAGCGACATGGGCCAGACCAACACCGGCTCTTCAGACAATAGTCCCAATTACGCCACCTTCGATCAGATGCAGCTTCTCGCCGGACTTATCGGCATCGGCCCGACCGTCACAGTGGCTCCTCTGAGCTTCCTGGACAATGCCGCCGCTCAACTCCGTCTGAATCTCTACTTCCACTACCAGCCCACCTTCGGAGCAAACTTCTACAAAGTCAAGAATGTATGTGCCGCAGAGGGGATAGCGCCAATCGACGGCATTGCCAAAGACGATGAGTCTGAAATGCTCTCCGAGCTCGGATATGTCAGCATGTTTGACTGGGGATTCAAATTGCAATGGCGCAACTTCGGCCTCGGATTCGAGTGCCGCTGGGGCTCCGGCAAACTCCACGGTGCCACATACAATCCCGGCAGCCTTTACTACGACGGCAACTATGTGACCTATAACAGCATCAACATGAACGGCACCTCGGAAAACCAAAAATCCTATACACGAAAATTTGCGGAATCACGAGTATATCTCAACTTCAACTTCTGACCTGCCGAAACCCACACAATATCCGGAGGGCGCATCGAAGAGACGGTGCGCCCTCCTTGTCATTTTACGCATTCCTTATTCATTACTTACATTCCTTATTCAGCGCTTCGCAGCATCATTAAATTAAAAAAAAAATCGTTATCTTTGCAATTCATAATCGTGAAGCGAAAATATGGATTTACGTCAATTCTCATCTAACAAGATAGTCCGCTGGATGTGGATCACATTCCTCGGCATCGGTTTTTTGATAGCTATAGTGATGCTGCTGATCTACAATGGTGTGATTGGCTATATGCCTCCCATCGAAGAGCTTGAGGATCCTCATGACAAACTGGCGTCAGTCGTGTACGCCTCCGACGGCACCACAGAGCTCGGCCGCTATTTCGGCACTGCGGGCAATCGCGTCTACAACGATTACGAAGAGGTGTCGCCCCACGTGATCGACGCCCTCATATCCACGGAGGATGTCCGCTTCGAGAATCATTCAGGCATCGACTTCATGGCCTTGGGCCGCACAGCCGTCAAGACCCTCGTGCTGCGTGACAAATCCTCCGGCGGCGGCTCCACCATCACCCAGCAGCTTGCCAAGCAGCTCTATTCCCAGCCCTCGAGCAATATGTTCAAGCGTGCCATGCAGAAGCCGATAGAATGGATGATAGCCATAAAGCTCGAAAGATTCTATACCAAGGACGAGATCATCAACATGTATCTCAACCGCTTCGACTTCCTCAACAACGCCGTAGGCATCAAGACCGCCGCCAACGTATATTTCGGCAAGGAGCCCCGCGAGCTTAACATCCAGGAAGCCGCCATGCTGATAGGAATGCTGAAAAACCCGAGCTATTTCAATCCTCTGCGTCATGAAGACCGCACCCTCGGACGCCGCAACACAGTAATCGACCAGATGGTGAAAGCCGGCAAGCTGAGCTCCGAAGAGGCTGACAGCATCAAGCAGCTGCCTCTGGCCCTCGACTATCACAAAGTGGACCACCGCGAAGGAGGAGCGCCCTATGTGCGCGAAGAGATACGCCGTCTGATGACCGCCACCAAGCCCGAGCGACCCGAGCGGAGCAAGTACAAGAGCAACGTGGCCTACGCCATAGCTCTCGGCGCCTACACCACCGACTCCACACGCTGGGAGGACAATCCCCTCTACGGATGGATACTCAAAAATCCGAAGCCCGACGGATCATATTACAACCTGTACACCGACGGACTGCGCATCTACTCCACCATCGACCTTAAGATGCAGCAGTATGCCGAGGAGGCGGTCAACGAACACCTCGGAGGATATCTGCAGCCACAGTTTGAGGCAGAGAAACGCCACTCCCCTCTCGGTCCCTATACCACCAACACCGACGAGCTCTCCACAGCCGGCGTGCGCAATCTCATCCGACAGGCCATCCGCCAGACAGAGCGGTACCGCGTGATGAAACTCGCAGGCCACACCCAGGAGGAGATCGACCGAGCCTTCCAGGAGAAATACACCATGGACGTATTCGCATGGGTGAAGAAGGACGGCAAGACGGTCCCCGGCTCCAAGACAGTCACCATGTCCCCCTACGACTCGCTGCTGTACATGAAGTCGATATTGCGCACGGGAGTAATGAGCATGGATCCTGTCACGGGCTATGTAAAAGCTTATGTCGGGGGGCCGGACTTCACATATTTCCAATATGACATGGTGTCGCGGGGCAAACGACAGGTCGGCTCCACCGCCAAGCCTTTCCTCTACGCCATGGCCATGGAGCAGGACTATACGCCCTGCAGCCAGTTTCTCAACACACAGCCGACCTTCGGCAACTGGTCGCCGCGCAACTCCGGCAGCGCACGTATCGGCGAGAATGTGGACCTGCGCTGGGCGCTGACCAACTCCAACAACTGGATTTCCGCCAAACTGCTCAACGAGCTTAAGGCGCCCAACTTCGCCAACAAGCTCCGCCTCTACGGCATCAGCGGCTATCTTGATCCCAATCTGACCCTGTCGCTCGGCGCCTTCGACGCCTCTGTGGGGGAGATGGTGGCCGGCTATTCCACTTTCGCCAACAAGGGGGTAAAGGTAGACCCGATGCTCGTCACACGCATTGAGGACAATCAGGGCAACGTCATCTACTCTCCCACCGCTCACCGCACAGAGACACTCTCCGAAACCGCCGCATACCGTATCCTCTCCATACTCTTCAACGTAGTGGATCAGGGCACCGGCGCCTCGTTGCGCTCACGCTACGGCATCTCCGCTCAGATGGGCGGCAAGACCGGTACCACCAACTCCAACTCCGACTCCTGGTTTATGGGCTTTACCCCGGATCTGGTCACCGGCGTATGGGTGGGTGGCGAAGAGAGATACATCCACTTCAACTCCATGGCCTACGGTCAGGGCGCTCGCGCCGCGCTGCCTATCTACGGCAAGTATATGCAGAAGGTGTACCGCGACCGGAAGCTGAGGTATTCGCAGGATACAAAATTCGTATTTCCCGATGATTTCTCACCGTGTGGTGGAGAATCATACGCCATAGCTCCCGAAGCTCCGGAAGAGACTGAAGCCTTGGACGGAGTATTTGAATAGCGATTCCGTAGAAATACCACAGACTGTCTGAAAAATTCAAAATGCACTTTGCAAAGAAAAATTTTCAAGAAAATTTCAGAATTTTTTCCGTAATTGAAAATAATTATCTAAATTAGCGCACGACAGCCACCGATGTCAGCATAACGACATCCTACAAGTCGATACATCTAATCTAAATCTAAATATGGAGCCGGCGCACTCTCAGCAACAGAGGCCGTCCGCTCCACCAAAGACAAACATTTCACTATGGCAAAAAAACTCCTTATCCGCGACCTGACGCTCCGTGATGGTCAGCAGTCGCTGTTTGCCACTCGCATGAAGCAGGAAAACATCGATCGCCTGCTCCCGCTCTACCGCGAAGCCCGCTTCTATATTATGGAGGTATGGGGCGGTGCAGTGCCTGACTCCGTAATGCGCTATCTCGGCGAATCCCCGTGGGAACGTCTGCGCTCCTGCTCCAAGGCCATGAAAGGGATCTCGCTGCTCTCCGCCCTGTCGCGCGGCCGCAATCTCTTCTGCTATGTGCCTTATCCCGACTATGTTCTCGAAGGCTTCTACAAAGAGGCTAT
>CAYSJG010000093.1:0-2162 GCA_964431295.1 uncultured Sangeribacter sp.
AAATATGACCGAAAGCTGCGACCCCTGCGTTAACATTTTTTGTGGGATGGGGTCTAATATCAATTGCTGTCATAATCTTTGGTTTTGATCATGGCAGCAAAGGTAGTTATGGCCCGCAAATTCTCCTCGCGGTGTTTGGGCTGTTTACGTAGGAATCACCGGCTTGGATTACAAAGGAGGCTGTGTCGCAATGGTTTTGCGGCGCAGCCTCCTTATAAAGACGATTACTGATGCGTGAGGTCAGCGGCGTATGATTTTGTCGGTCTGGCCTGAGGCGGTGATACGGATGAGCAGTCCTTTGGCGTTTTCGTCTGCTCTGCGTCCGTCTATGTGGAAGTATGTAGCTGGCTCTGTCGGCGTCCAAACTTTCTCTACTCCCACCGGCACGTTGATCTTCTGATATCTGATGCTCTTCGCCGGAGAGAGACTGCCGTTTTTCTCAAGTGCGAGATCGATGGTGTCGCCGTTGCTCATGTCTATGCCTTTCGCTTCATCGTAGAGCGTCATGTCATCTATGGCGGCAGCTGTGGTGTCTTCATCTGCGGCGACAGCTTTCATGGCCGGCCCACACGCGGCTCGTCCATCACCTGCCGGACGATAAGGAGTCTCCGGTTCATCGTCACCAAGATCCTATGAGGGAGTGAAGTCCGGGTCATCCCATACTCTGTAATAGAGATTCGCTCCCTCCGGGATACCGTCAATATATACATCCTTGTCTGTGCGCAGATTGCCGTCCTTGTCTATATAGCGGTCATAGATCGTTATGATGCCGTCGTGAGTTATGCCGCTGTTGAAAGTCAGTGTCTCTGAATTGTCCCAAAAGACATTGAGCAGATAGGAAGCCTCGCCATAATAGCCGGACTCTTCCGACATATAGGCTCTGACAGTATAGAGCCCCTCTTCAGTCGGCTTGAAATAGGTGTCTGTATAGGTCTCAGAGTTAAGCTTTACCGGAGTATAGCTGACATCTCCGGCGGAGGTGCCGTCGGCCTTAAGCACTTCATAGAGATAAATCGTACCTATCTCTCCTCCTGTCATCAATCCGAATGACTTGGTGACTCCATCGATGTTCGCATCGGCGTATTGAAGTCTGACGCTCTCTCCATTGGGATACGCGCAATCCACAATCGGCTTCTCAAATGAGAGCTTGCGTGTCTTCACCGCGTACACCTCAATACTGTTGAAGGAGATACCGGTGGCCGGAGCTTCGATGCTGAGCGTCTCCATCGTCTTGCCCGGTCCGAAATCAAACGTAAGATCGTAGAGCGGTATATTTCCTGGTTTTTCCCCAGGTGTCTCCGTATAAGGGACTTCTCGCTCTATTCCGTTGACACATATTTTGGCAGCCTCCGTGGAGTACTTGTTGCCGCAACCCTTGATGACAACCTTGTTGACATACACTCCCTTGTCATAATCTCCATACTCCTCTATGGGGAACTGGCTGAAGGAGATTGTCAGCGTGGCGCCCGCCTCCGGGGTGCCGAGAGTGGCGTAAGGATACCAGAAAACGCGCCCGTTGATGTCATTATGATCACAAGCGACAGTGAAAACTCCGGTGCAGGCATACTCCTTTACCGGAGAATATGTTGTATTGGGATGTGTCTCCAGATTGTTGTATGATCCTTTGGCTATATTTGTTCCATCTACACTTAATGGATTCTGGTGTAGATAAGAGTAATCCTCCTGAATGAATTTCAAAATCATAGTCTCGGTATAATCAGCAGCAAAAGTGGATATACATTCGCAAGCACTTAATAAAGCGATGCTGACACTGAAGAGTCTGGAGAGCCGAAAGGCGTGACGAAAGGGAAGTGTGAAAGACTGCATCATGGACAGTAGACAGATAAATTATGATTTATGATGTTATGACTTATGATGGAAGAATGCGTATCCATACATAGCAAAGGTAATCAATAAATTCTAATAAATCACCATAAAACCTTAAAAAATGCAAAAAAACTATTTTTTCTGCAATTTCTCTCGTGGGATAGGTCTTCATGAGCTTACGGGCGAGGACACCTTGCGACAAACCGGCTTGCGCAGATGCTTGAGATTGACTTAGGTACTCATCAATTGGATGGCTGGCGAGGACACCTTGCGACAAACTGGCTTGCGCAGATGCTTGAGATTGACTTAGGTACTCATCAATTGGATGGCTGGCG